>CALGOB010000267.1 GCA_937958005.1 uncultured Cyclobacteriaceae bacterium | reverse complement strand
TTTTTGTTGCGATCCATAAGCTACCAGGCAAGCTTTAAATGTCGATTTATCTATATCCAGGCCAATACAATGGGAGTTCATAACTGTTTGTTTAAGTAAGAAAATAGCTTAATGGTTTGTTTGGGCTTTTCTCATCTTTTGATCCTGAATTAGATACATGATCTATTCTTAGGTACTGTCCTGCCTAACAAACAAAATCAAGTAGAGGTATTCCTTGAGTACTGGATCAATTTTTAAATCGTCCTTAGAGTCGGGTCTCTCTTCTACCTGATTAAGCCACTGTTCAAAATTGTACTTTTTTATCTAATACAAACATATGAGAGTCGGGGCACCCGGCCAGGGGAATTAATATCCCTTAGGGATTAAAGTAATTATCAATTACAATTTAGTTGTTTGATAAACTTGAGTTTAAAGGAAACAAAGTAACTATAATCATTCTACCGTGATAAACTCAATTCTAAAAACAGAAATAAGCAATTCTTTAAGCATAATTCAATTAAAATATCATAATTAATTCTAGGATTACACACAAGATTCCTACAATGTCTTACTTTTGGTCATGGCATTGGCAGTAGATATATCGAAACTCTCGGCAGCGAGGCAGAAGGCATTTGAAACAAGTAAGTTGTCAATTACAGAGCGAATTTTTTCTTTTCCTGAACTACTTATGCCTTCCATGTTCAGTAATGCCTCACCAGTTCCTACTTTGCCGTTTGATCTAGTAAAGACACTAGTTTTTCCAAACAATAAAAGTGAGCTGATTATTGAAGGGTATAAATTCATAGATTCTATGGAAGGGTTTAATCAGGCATTGCAATGGTTGCTGAAGGAAGAATTAACCATCAGTAAAGTAATGAACAAGGAATTTTATTATGCAATAGCTAACCTAACAAATGCAATCAATGATCGGTTATTTATGGTCATTCCAAAACTTCAAGAGGTCAAGGCCAAAGAATGGGCGATTACTCTTCGTACTATCCGACGGTTTCAATTTCAATATGGTTTGCCAGGTTTCGCACATCGTTTTCTATCAGCAGTCATCAATGAACAAAAAAATGAAGATGATTTCTGGCTGATGATGATAGAAGTTTCTAATCATTTTCCTGAAAAACCCTTTATAGAGGAGGTCATTGGTAGAAATTGGCTCAACAATTATTACTTAAAGCTAAAATCCAAATTAGAGGAGGTTTCAGCTTTAATCTTTAATGAAAAAGAAAAACTCTTTGACTCTTCTACCAAAGATGGTGATATACACCTTGATTCACTGAAAGAAAATAAGCTTGGGATTGAAAAAATACATGAAGAACTAATTGTTATTTTTAGGGAATTCGAATTCATGAAGAAACACCCCATTTATGCAGGAATTATCGGTAGACTTAAAGAACCTTTTGATCGGTTAGATGCCATTTGCTCCTCTATGGCTTCATAAAAAAGGTGGGCTAACGAATAGACAGCAACCCAAATAAGGGTTCATTTACATAATAATTAGCATTTCCAACTCTCTCTTTTTTCAAAAGACCGTCAACAGCTAAGGTGTTTAAATAGTTTGCTGCAGTTATACGAGACACTTTTAAATCATTGACTACAAATTCAATCTTAGTATAAGGGTGTTTGAACAAACTGTTCAATAAATCTTGACTATAAAACTTATAATGATCTCTAATCCTATGCTTATAGACCATCATTAATTCGTTAATTTTGGTAATTAACTGTATCGTTTCTTTGGCTGTTTGATCTACTCCTTTGATGATAAAAAGCAGCCATGCTTCCCAATCATCATTCTCTCTAACTTCTTGAAGTAACTTGTAATAGTCGGTTTTGTAGGCGATGATGTAATTGCTCAAATAAAGAATAGGTAAGCTTTGAAGGTCAATCAATATCAGATATAATATATTAGTGATTCTTCCTTTCCTTCCATTTCCATCATAGAATGGTTGGATGCTTTCAAACTGAAAGTGAATTATTGTCATTTTTACTAATGGATTATATTCTGTTAATTCTTCTGTGTTAATAAATTCTTCCAAATTATCCATTAACTGCTGAATTTCATCTGGGTTTTGTGGGGGAGTATAGATAACCTCTCCAGTAATTGCATTTTTTAGTTCGGTTCCTGGTAATTTTCTAAACCCTGCATTATTGGCTTCCAAAACTTGTTGTATTTTTACAATAACGTTATTGGTCAATAAGCCATTTGACTTAATTAATTCATATCCTTTCTTTAGTGCAGCTTGATAGTTTTGAACTTCTTTTGCACTTAAGGAAATAATTTTCTCAATATTTAAAGTTGATTTATAAAAATCATCATGAGTTGTCACAATATTCTCTATCGCAGAACTATCCTTTGCTTCTTGTAAGCCTAGTGTATTAATTAGTATGCTTTGATTAGGAATAGTAGCAACTATTCCCTTCAACTCAGCTAGTGCAGCATGCGCTTTTGGGAGTGATTTTAGTACTGCTTTTGATTCTATATCCCTTTCAAAGGGAAGCTTACTCGGTTGCCATGTTTTATCCACCATCTATGTAAAGATTATTCGTTTTTCTTTACATACTTATGATACTATGTAAAGAAAATCTAAATTTTTATACATAGTAAAAGCAAAGGTTAGAGTTTGGGGAGGTGAATAGAATTTCCTTCTCTACTCAAACACAAACAGGAACTCAACTCTAATCAGGGATGTACAATTTTATTTTATCTTTTGTCTAATATCTAATTGTCTAGAGTCTAAAACCTAAAGTCTTTATTCTTATAAGTCAAATTACCCATAGCCAAACAGGCACAATCAACAACATGCTTGCAGCAATCAAATTGATTACTAATCCTAGCTTACTATTTTTTTGTTTCTTAACCAATGCAATAATGCTGATAGAAATTCCTATAAAGTGAAGAATTGCTAAAGGAAAAAGTAAAGTCATGCCCCCACTCACTAAACTTGGTGAAACGTCACCTTTGATGGAATCAAGAATAGAATTATAATACTCGATTAGTCTATAATTCACTCGGATCTCCATAATGAGATTAATGATCCCGATTCCAATAGCGAAAAAACTGTATTTCATTGAGTAGTATTAAAAGGTTATGCTACTAACTAATTGGGAGCGAATTTAGTATGATTTACTAAAAATACTGATTCATAGGGTTAAGTAGTTCCTCAGCAGATTGCATTACTTCATAAGTTACATCTCTTCCGCCATTTAAGTTGAGAAAGATGGATCTTATGGTATAAATAGGCCCAAAGGGAATACCCCACCATCCGAGGATAAATGAGAGCAAAGTATACTTGAGGCCTTTGACCTTAGTAGATTCAAAACCCCTAACTAAATATACAGGGGATGATTTAACCAGCGTAACAAAAAGGAGAGAAATACAATAATCATACTCAACAAACTTGCCTCCATGATCTATTTCGTATTGATAATCTTTGAAGTTTTAGCTTCTGAAGTTTTTTATTATTTCTATAGGATAAATGGTAAAAATGAGTTTAAAAGATGATTGATAAAGTTAATGCTAACGCACTAACGTAGTACAAAAATAAAGAATCAAAACACTTAAAACAAAAAGCCCAATGACGGTCAACAGCTTTATAAAAAAACTTTTATTTTTAGTCATATAATGACCGCCATAACCCATTAAGCCTCCAATTCCTCCAAAAACTACAGAATAAATGAGTTGAAGGTTTTTATCATCGGTTAGAAAATCCCCTACTTTTATTAACACAATGACGGGTAGCATTGCCATTGCAATAAGCCAAATTTGTTGCTCCCCCATTTTTTTATCTGCCATAGGGCAAAGCTAATGAAGTTTGTTTTCGTTGTTGGATGAATGATTACTTTCATTTGATTGCATAAGTCATGATCTAGACCAAATGAATAGACTTGATTGATTTTCGAAAATGAGTTAGTTGAAGTAGTTTTCTATTTTCTAAAACAGTGCTATTCAGCCCCATTTGAATCATAAACAATTACTTTTTCCCACAGGTGAGAAGACTCTTCTATAAACTTGAGGTGAACTTCTTCTTCCTGATATTTAGCTTGCGCCTCAGCGGATTCAAAAGTAACCAATAGATGATAGGTAAAAGACCCATCAACTACGTCGCGAGTCGCTTTTGGAGGAGTACCAATGTAATTGGTCTTGGCATATTTAGAAGCATTTAAGAATTTTTTAAGGGATGTTTCAAAGAATGCTCTATCGGTTTTGTTATCTGGATTTTTGAACCAGAAATGAACACTATGCACAAAATTAGCATTGAAATTACCTTGGTTGGTATTTTGACAGGCACTCATTGAAAAAACGATTATAAGAAAAAACAAAATTTTAGTAATACGCTTCATATTTTTAAATCTGTTAAACTTTAAAGTTAGTCTTACTTTGTCATATTAAACATTTGAATGAAAGGATAATTAAACTCTGTTAGTAATTCCCCTTTGTTTGGAAGAGGGCTAGGGGATTTTAGTCAACTAAGTGATTTTTAATCTATTTCTAAATATAGGATCATGAAGTAGGGTTATATAAACATGAACCATTCAATGAATGATATACTAGGCTAGTCCGGTTATTTCTACTTACTAATGGTTAATAGTTTCAACTATACCTTCTCTTCATTCATATGATATTATTTTCAATATTTAAATACTAAAATAGATAATCATCCGTATTTTTACATATGGATAATAACCAGTCTGACGGTAGAAAGAGAATTAATATAGCGCTTGGAGCTGAAGTAGAAATTGTTCAAAAACACCACCAAAGAACAGGAGAATTGACTGAAGGGTTTGTGAAAAGGATTTTGACCAAGTCACCAAACCACCCGCATGGTATTAAAGTTCAGTTAGATACTGGTGAAGTAGGTAGAGTGAAAAAAGTAATTTTAGAAAATGATGAGAAATATTAAACTAATAAACCTTTTGATGTTTGGGATATTGGTAACCTCTCAATGTCAACAACTATTTGCTCAAAATATCTCTTATGAATTGCTATCAAAAATAAGCGTAGACCCTATTGGAGTGAAGGATCGGCTAGTTGCTCAAGGGTTTGTAAAAACAGACGAAAAATTATATTTTGATTCGGATAGCAGTACGCCGTATGGTGGTGATTTTGAGTTGACATATACTTACAAGAATTTTAATACGCTGAGTATTGACATTTATAATTTAGGTGACCCACAAATCAATGAGCTTGATTTACATTTTGGTATTGATGAGGCTTCTGTAAAGAATTATAAAGAACTGAAAGATAGAATCAAAAGTATTGCTACTGAAACTAGAGTTTTTGATTGCCTCCAGCTTGCTGTTGATATTATAGAATATAAAGATAAGAATAACCTTTGGTTTCGCTTTTATTTTGATTCGTCTACAGAACTCAATGTGGTTGAAATAACCCGTGAATTGGAACTATGTGAGAATTACTAGAGGATGTTGGTCATTGGGTAAATTAGGCATTGAGTTTTATACTTCTTCCTTGAGTTCCAAACATGAAAATTAATTTGATAGCAGAACCCCGAAGTTAATATTAATTAAATCTGATCACTTAAGTTTATCCTGAAACCACTTGATTTAATCCCTAAGAGATCTTAATTCCCTAGTCGGGATACCCTTGCTCTTCCGCGAGCGCCATAGCTTCTCAGCGGAGGTGCTGAGTCGATCAATGAACCAACCCCGACCCAAGGGTACGGGGTATCTATGGGCAATAATTTAATGATCGACTCAAGAGTCGGGGTGCCCGGCCAGGGGAATTAATATCCCTTAGGGATTAAATTATTGCCCATCGTACCCTTTGGGTGAGTGCTAAAGCTCCTCTGCGGAGGCAGTGGGTCGGAGTTGGTTCATTTTTTATCTAAGTATAGAATCACCCTTCATGAGTCATTTGTGGTCTTTTAATTCCAAATCATAAATAATTTAATTCTTTCTGTAACCTTCATAAACCTTTCAGGTAACTTATCTGACTTAACTGATCCAACACCAGGCGACTATTTACAAAATAATGAAATAATCGACGGAGTGATGTAAGAGGGTTCAGTTTAATTAATTATCCCTTAGGGGTTAAAAGCAGTACAGAATTGGAATTGACAGATGAACAATTGATGGCTAGTGTAAAAAAAGGGCAGCTTGATTTGCTTAATGTATTATTTAAAAGGTACAGCAAGCGGATTTATAATTACTTCCTTAAATCCACACTTGAAAAAGCGGACAGTGATGACCTGACTCAAGAATTATTCATCCGAGTATTAAAATACCGAAACTCTTATAAAAGTGGTCAGTCTGTTGAGATTTGGGTTTTTCAAATTGCCAGAAATATGGTCAAGGATTATTTTGGTAAAATGAAAGTTTATAAAGATCGATTTACAATTTCAGAAGCTTTACCAGACTATATAGATGAAAGCAATATAGAACAGCAGGAAAAGGAGCAGCAGCTTTACTTGGCGATGAAGGAGTTACCAGAAGAACAGCGGGAACTTCTGGTGCTCAGCAAATTTGAGAAGCTTAAATATGAACAGATTGCTACTTTGAGGAAAACCAGTGTTGGAAATATCAAGGTGCAGGTTTTTAGAGCAATCAAGGAGCTTAAGACAGTTTATTTTAGTAAAGAATTGAATAGGGCTTAAAAGGAAGAGGAAATGAAGAATGAGATAACAGACGAAAAACTAATTGCCTTAATTACTGGTGATCAGGATGAAGAGTTAATACAAGAAATTGCAAGAAACCCCAATCTGAAAAAACGATTTGATGAAATGACTGAAGTTTTACAGGTCATGGAGCAAAATCAAGAGGCAGAAGTTCCAGTTCATATAGGAGCTAATTTTGAGCAAGCAATATGGAATGAACAAAATAGAAAAAGCTTCACTTTTGGTAGCTGGCAAGCTGCTGCTGCTGTGGTTTTTATAGTCGCTGGATTTTTGCTAGGGAGATTCACAGGACAAGGGGGAGAAACCGTACAGAATTCAGAATTGACAAGTCTCAAACATGAAATTCAATTACTGAAGGAAGTAACCATGGCCAGTACTTTGAAGCAGCATTCTGCAAGTGAAAGAATGATGGCTGTAAACCAGATAGAGAAAAGTCAAACAGTTAATCCTGTACTAGTCAAAACATTAATTAATACCTTCAATACAGATGATAGCCCTAATGTAAGGTATGAGGCTCTCCAAGCGCTGATCAAGTTTTTAGGAGATGCAAATGTTCGTTCTTCCCTTGTAAAATCATTAGAATACCAGGTAGATCCACTGATACAGATTTCCCTGATCAATGTATTGATGAATGCAGAAGAGCAGAGTGCCATAGCACCACTTAAAGAATTAATAACTAACGATGTTACTACACCAGAAGTAAAAAAACAGGCAGAAATTGCCCTTCAGGTTTTAATATAAAGGATACTGATTACAGCCGGCATGTATTTAAGATTCCTTCTCAAATAAGGTTCAATAGGTTTAAAAATAAAAAAATGAAAAAGATATTTATTACCATAATATTCTTGCTAACGATAACAGTCACACAGAGCCAAACATCAGGTATTCGTGGGTTTGGGAGCCACTCTAACAAATCTCACCAAACTCTTAAACATACTTATAAGATCAAGGGGAATGCAACTGAAACAACTTTGTGGATCAATAAACTCAGTGCGGATCTTGAAATAGTTGGGTCAACGGGCCCAGACATCGAAATTACAGTTTATGGTTATGAAGGTTTGCCAGAAAGAGCAAAGGGTTTGAAACCTCTAGGAGCTAGTGGACCAGAGAATACTGGAGTAGGTCTTTCTTTAAATCAAGATGGAAGTAGGATTTCGCTTTCTGCAGCTCATAATAAAGCCAATGATGCTCGTTATGTACTAACGATTCCTAAAAAACTCAAGCTGAAGGCTGACTATGGAACGTGGAGAGGTGGAGATCTATCTATCAAAAATATGGAAAATGAAATTGAGGCAAGAGTACAGGTAAGTGACCTTAAAATAGAAAATGTAAATGGTCCTATAGTTGCTCATTCCCTTAGCTCAGATATTGAAGTGATCTTTAAATCATTAGATCAGGCTTTTCCTTCTTCCATTTCTTCTACTAGTGGTGACATAGATATTACACTTCCTACCAGTATCAAGGGGACTTTTAATATGAGTAGTGTATCAGGAGGAGTCTATACGGATATGAATTTTGATATTACTAAAGATGAAAGTGCTAATAGAATAACTGGTAGCTCTGCAACGGGAAAATTGAATGGCGGAGGGGTTGAAGTTCGTATTAGGAGTGTAAGTGGAGATATTTATGTTAGAAAATCAAAGTAATACTTATGAAAAATATTAAAATAGTAGTACTCATTATAAGTAGCTTGTTCGTGTTTAATTATGCGAATGCGCAATCTAAAACAGTAAGTGAATCAGTAGAGGTGAACAATGAAACCAAATTGGCTCTTGACTTTACATTCGCCAATCTCATAACGTTTAAAACATGGGATAAAAAAGAGGTTTTGGTGGAGGTCATAGTAGAAATACAAGGTGGAAAATACAATGATATATTTTCTCTCTCCACCGAAAAGTTTGATGAAACTATCCACATTGCTATGGATAAAAATATGTGGAAAAAGATCAATAAGAAAGATCGTAATGGAAACTGGAGTACTCAGCTAGATTATACAGTATACCTACCAAAAAGCCTAGCAATTTCTTCAAACACCATCTCAGGAAATTATGAAGCAATTTACTTTGGAAACTCACTTAAGTTAAAAACTATCTCTGGAGAGATTGATTTGACCATTCCGAGAAATCATGGTTTGGATTTTAGGTCGAAAACTGTAACAGGAGAGATTTACTCGGATATAGAAATCACTTATCCAGATGGCCGAGAAGGACTGAATCAAATAGTAGGACAAAATATCAGGGGCAGGATTAGAAAAGGAGGAACGGAATCAGCCTTTGAGACCGTAAGTGGTAACATATTTCTTAGGAAGGGTTGATTTTTTAAAAATACAACAAGGTTGGAAACTCAAGGAACCGTAATGCTTTTAGTATTGCGGTTTTTTTATGATGAATAGACTTTATCATGGGTTTTTAAAGAATAAAGCATCGTGAAGTTAATAACCCTGTAGACGTCTTTGCTGTGTGTTTTCACTAGCAACCTCAGGATAAAATTAGATCGCGGTATTCTCTAATAGCATCAATAAACTTTAATCCCTGAGGAGATATCTAATTCCCCGACCCTTGGGTCGATAAAAAAACTTTTGACCACTGAAATACCCCGTACCCTTGGGTCACGGTTAGTTCATTCAGTAATTTTTTTGAAAAACATGTTTACCTTTTTGAGCAATTGCAACATATAGGTGTAAACTATCTAAAACCAAAAGTTAAACTATCTGTAAACTGTTAAATTAAAGATCAATTATCCACCCAGTCACACGCTTGATAATATTGGATACCATCTGTCAAGAACAAATGTTGAACCCTGACCAGTTGTAGTAACCTGGCCAGGGTTATTTTTTGTGTAAAAGATCTTTCATAGCACGCTTTTTATTACACTTTAGTTTTCTATTAAGTTTATCAAGTTTTTTTAAGAAGGTATTGTAACACTTTTAAATAAATGCATTCTAAAGATGAACACTATTTATTTAAAATGGACGGACTATTTAGAATTAACTCTTAACTCCATCTTCAATCATCTGTCTATTTTTTATTAAACCAAAAAAGGTACTCAGTCATCCCAATAACCATGAATAAAATAAAATGAATTTTTTCCTAAAAAGCATGTTTACCTTTTTGAGTATTTGCAATATAGAAGTGAACATTATTTAAAACCAGATGTAAACCATCGGTTAAACTAAACTATCTAAGATTAACCATCTGTCTAGCAATTAGCTTGATGATATTAAACCATCTGTCATGCGTTAATTCGGTTAAATAGTTTAAATTTAAACCCTAATTGGAGTTAGTAGACCAATTGGGGTTTTATGGTTTACAGATTGTGACTATTACCAAATTAATGATAAAAGAGCATAATAGGTTATGTAATCAATTTGATTCAAAACAAGCGAACCCTGCATGGTACGCCATCGCGGCTCTGCTAGGGTTTTTGACAGGCCAACCCTCCTGCATGAATATCTAAAAGTAGAAGTTTCAGGTAGGAAAACACATTAAATTATTTAATTGGATACTAGTACTTATTTTTCATGATTTCAACAACACTTATTTGATTGAATTGGTTAAACGGGGCGATCCATCACATCCTATATTTTTAATCATAGCACCCTATCTGTTGCTCATCTAAATGGCAAGAAGGTCTCTTGCAGAAGACCTTATTACGAATCCGGCATTTTCGAAATCAATATATCATACTTATTAAGCGCCTCAATCAAATACTTTAATCCTACTTTGTCATCTTAGACAAAAGTAGATACTTCATGCCTTTGGCTGGTCTTCACAACCAACCTTTACAATCTGCCAAGGTGACAAGGCTAGGAAACAGATTGGAGTATTTTAGTAAGATGACAAAGTAGGATTAATTATCAAACCGAAGAGTCAATGCATCTAAACTTGTATCCGAACCTACAACTGTTACTATATCTTTAATTCTAAGTCTAGTATATCCGTGGGAAATAATCATTTGTCCGCCTCGTCTAATAGACATTATGATGACATCGGCAGGTAATCTGAGGTCTCTCAAAGGAATTCCATGTAAATTAGGGTTTAGCAATTCTAAATCTCTTGTATCTTGATTTTCAGCCATTCCCAATAACAATGAAGTTGCTTGTGGTGATCTTACAAAATGATCCATTAAACTCACTATCGCGGTTGAAGGATCTACTACCCTAACATCCAAACTTAAAAACTTATCATAGTTATTTCTATCATTCAATCTTACAATTAAATCACGTGTTCCTAAGTTTTCATAAGCAGCTTCACATATTTGATAGTTTTCTTCATCTGAAAGCATACAAACTATGGCTTCAGTCTTGTCTGCTTCCATCTTTAACATGGTTTTGATGGTAAAGTCTTTTATATATCTAATTGTAACATTTTCAGGTTCTTGAAAAGTCCCTTCTTCTAACAAAGTTGCTAGCTGGACTTCCCAACCTTTTTTCATTAGCTGTTTAGCTAACGAAATACTTTGGCTCTCAAGTCCGAATATAATTGCATCTCTTACTCCATCAAATTCTGGTGTATCCGCCTTACTTCTGTCCTCTCCTAGTTTACTTAACGCATATTTAAATAACGGTGGACCCAAAAACTGGTTAATTACAATCACTGCAATGACCACAGTAGCAAATTGATTCCCCCAGCTAGGAAAAGTGTTCGCTACTACAGTAGAAAGCCCTAAAGCCACACCAGCTTGTGTCACATAGGGCATCCAACCATAATGACAAAAGGCCATAGGATCTTTTGCCAGTACACCTCCTAAATAGCCCCCGGCAACCATGGTCAAAAGCCTAATAAAAAATAAGATAACAGCTACCCCAAATACAGCTAACAAAGTATTAATCGCCATATTCGCTCCTGTCAAAGTAAAAAATCCGATGTAAATAACAGGACCAGTCTCCTCTATAATCTTTAAAAACTCAGCCCTAAATTTAGAATAATTTGTCACATAAAAACTCCCTAAAATACAAACAAGCAAAGGCTCAAAAGTAATGGCATGATGAAAATAAACTTCTGAGTAGTAATATGCTTCAGTGGCAAGTAAATAAGCCGTGTAGCCTACCAGTATAATCAGTATAGTTTTGTATAAAGTCTGAATTTTCCATGACAATAATAACTTCAATACCCTTCCATAGAAATATCCTAACCCAAATGAAATAACCAACTCTATAACAATGATCAGTATACTTAGGTAATTAAAATCTTCACCCCCAATAATTGTTTTAGCAATGGACAAAGTAATGGCAAATAAGATAATCATTAAAAAATCCGCTACTACGGTCACGCCCATAGCAGTTTGAGTAAAAGGACCTTTTGCTCTTACTTCATTAACTACAGCAATAGCAGAAGCAGGCGACCTAGCGACAAATATGGTGCCAGTCAATAAGGATATAGCTACTTTTGGCCCTACAGCCAACTCGCTCATATAAGGAATATAATCCGAAACAAAGTACACACTAATACTTCCAAAAACGAAGGTAATAACCAGTTGGCCTATTGAATTCCATTTTATACTATTAAGCCTACTTCTCAACTCCTTAAGGTATAACTCTGCACCAGCTGCAAATGCAATAAAGGCAAGGGCCACCTCATTTATAAAATTAAGTTTCTCTTTAGATACTGCAGGAATAAGGCCAAGAACATAGGGTCCTGCTATGATCCCTGAAACAATAAATCCTGTAATAAGCGGGAGCTTAATTTTTTGAAAGAAACCCGATATCTGTTTAGAGGCTATGGCCACTACTAAAAACCCTCCTATAAGAATGATTAATTGTTTGTCAAATAGACTTTCCAGCATAAATTATAATTTGAAAGAATTTTAATTATAAGAAATAAAATCTAAACTGAAGTGAAAATGAAGAGACTTTTTATTTTTTCCAACCAATTTATTTTTACTTTACAAGTGTCAGACTTAAGACTAGTCTAGGAAGAATATAAACTTATATGATCATTTAATAGTAAAATATCAACATAGGGATAAATAAAATGGAATTATGAAAATATTCAATAGCATTCTACTAGTCATTATTTTTTTTAGCAATTTATCTATTGCTCAATCAAAATTTGATCATAGCACGTTTGATGGCTTACTAAAAAAGCATGTAGATGCAGACGGTTGGGTAAATTACGAAGGAATAATAGAAGACAAAGAGATACTGAATAGTTATTTAGATCAGGTCAGAGAAAATCCACCAGATGTAAAGACTTGGTCCAGAAATGAACAACTGGCTTATTGGATCAATGCCTACAATGCCTTCACCTTAGATCTTGTTACCAAACATTATCCATTACAAAGCATCAAAGACATAGGAAGTAAAATTCAAATTCCATTTGTTATTTCCCCTTGGGATAAAAAGTTCATCTATATAAAAGGTAGAAAAAGAATGGACTTGAACAATATAGAACACGGTATTATTCGCAAAAAATTTAATGAACCTAGGATCCACTTTGCAGTGAATTGCGCCTCATACTCTTGCCCAGTCCTCAGAAATGAGGCTTATGTAAGTGACAAATTAGATAGTCAACTTGATGAACAGGCTAGGAAATTTATTAATGATCCTAGAAGGAATAAGATTACTCCAGAAAGTGCTAAACTATCTAAATTATTTAGCTGGTACGGAGGAGACTTTACAAAAGAAACTAATTTAAAAGCATTTATTGCAAAATATTCTGATGTGGAAGTAACTAAATCTACCATGGTCAGTTACTTGAAATATCAGTGGCAATTGAATTCTGTTCAGAATAAAGAAGAGAAACCAGTTAGTAATATCGAGGAGGCTAAATAGAGTCTGTCTGTAAAGTCAAATTCTCGCCAACGATTGTGTCCTCACAATCGTTTATCCATCACTTAGAGGGAATTTGTGGAGACACAAACTCAGGCGAAAGGTCTATTATAGACAGATTCTAAATAGTAATATTTATATTTTCTCAAAAAAAATGAGTCAAAGAATTAATTCTTTGACCCATTTTTAAGATAAAAGAAAACTATATGTTTTCCCTTCCAATACTAAAATACTGGAACCCTTTACTTTTTATATCTTCAAGATCATAAAGATTACGTCCATCGAATATCACATTATTATTCAGGTTATTTCTTAGTTTATCAAAGTCTGGTGTTCTAAACACAGGCCATTCAGTCATTATCAGTAAAGCATCTGCTCCTTCTGCTGCTGAATAACCATCCTTTGCGTATGAAACTTTATCACCTAGTAAGTTCTTTACATTCTCCATAGCCTCCGGATCATACACTTTCACAGAAGCTCCTTTACTGATTAATTCATCAATATTATATAGTGCAGGTGCCTCTCTAATATCATCTGTATAAGGTTTAAAAGCGAGTCCCCACATTGCGAAAGTTTTGCCTTGGATATTTCCATCAAAAAATTCTAACACTTTATCTACTAGCCGAGTCTTCTGGATTTTATTAACATCCATTACAGATTTCAAAATCTTAAAATCGTAAGCAGAATCTTCTGCAGATTTTGCTAACGCCTGTACATCTTTAGGAAAACAACTACCTCCATATCCAATTCCTGCAAACAAAAACCTCTTGCCTATTCTAGAATCAGTACCCATTCCCTTTCTCACTTTATCTACATCCGCACCTAATTTCTCACATAAATTAGCGATCTCGTTCATAAAAGTGATCTTAGTCGCCAGAAAAGAATTAGCAGCATATTTAGTTAATTCCGCAGATTTCAAATCCATGAATATTATTGGATTCCCTTGCCTTACATAAGGAATATACAATTGCTTCATCACACTTTCTGCCCTTTCTGATTCTACTCCTACCACAACTCTATCTGGCTTCATGAAATCTTCTACAGCAACACCTTCCCTTAAAAATTCAGGGTTTGAAACCACATCAAAATCAACTTTAGCCCCAAGAGCTATCTTTTCTTTAACGAGTTCAGCAGTACCCACAGGCACTGTGCTTTTATCGACTATAATCGTATATTCTTCTAATAAAGGACCTAGGTCTTCAGCCACTCTCAATACATACTGTAAGTCTGCTGATCCATCTTCCCCAGGAGGTGTAGGTAAAGCCAAGAAAATAATCTTAGCCCCTTTTATCCCTTCTTTTAAATTGGTTGTAAAATCAAGTCTTCCCTGTCTTATATTTCTTTCAAAAAGTATATCTAGACCAGGCTCATATATAGGAATTTTTCCGTTCTTTAGTTTTTCAACTTTTTCCTTATCAATATCAATACAAGTAACATGATTTCCTGTTTCTGAAAAGCATGTACCAGAAACCAATCCAACATATCCAGTGCCAACAACTGCTATTTTCATATTTACTGATTGCTAAGTTTTTATTTAATAGAAGACAAAACTAATATTTTATTTGGGGGTCTACAACGTTTATTGATAGTTATCGGTTTACTATTTTGTAAGTATTACCTTTGTAAAAACAAATAACCCTATTATTAATGAATACAATTACATCACAAGAAAACTCGGTGCAGACCCGCGAGAATCAAAAGATGATTGCAGAGATGATCAGAGATTTCAGTAAGAACGAGATAGAACCTCACAAAATGGATTGGGATGAAAAACAGACTTTTCCTGTGGAGCTTTTTAAAAAGTTAGGCGAACTTGGCCTGATGGGTGTACTAGTCCCCCAAGAATATGGTGGGTCTGGTTTTGGTTACGAAGAATATGTTACCGCTATTATAGAGCTATCCAAAGTAGACGGATCTATAGGTCTTTCTATGGCAGCTCATAATTCTTTATGTACAGGCCACATATTACAATTTGCTAGCCATGAACAAAAATCAAAATGGCTTCCCAAATTAGCCACTGCAGAATGGATAGGAGCATGGGGGCTTACAGAACCCAACACTGGGTCTGATGCTGGCAACATGAAAACTACTGCAAAAGAAGATGGTGATTATTATGTATTAAATGGAGCTAAGAACTTTATTACTCATGGGAAATCATCCAATATTGCTGTAGTAATAGCTAGAACTGGCAAAGTAGGTGATTCACACGGCATGACTGCTTTTGTAATAGAGAAAGGAACTCCAGGATTCTCAGCAGGTAGAAAAGAAGACAAATTAGGCATGAGGGCTTCTGAAACAACTGAACTGATTTTTGAAGATTGTAGAGTACATAAAGACAATATTCTAGGCGAAGTAGGTCAAGGGTTTGTCCAATCTTTAAAAGTATTAGATGGTGGTAGAATTTCTATTGCAGCACTTAGTTGTGGTATAGCAGAAGGAGCTCTAAATGCCAGCATCGCTTATAGCAAAGAAAGACATCAATTCAATAAGCCTATTTCAGCGTTTCAAGGAATTAGCTTTAAATTAGCCGATATGGCCACTAAGGTAAGAGCAGCTAAATTGCTTACCTATGACGCAGCAGTATTGAAAAACCAAGGGAAACCTGTAAATGAAGAATCCGCTATGGCCAAACTTTATTCATCAGAAATTGCTGTTGAAGTAGCAAATGATGGTGTTCAAATATTTGGTGGTTACGGATATACAAAAGACTACCCGGCAGAGAAGTATTATAGAGATGCTAAGTTGTGTACTATTGGAGAAGGAACTTCTGAAATTCAAAAATTAGTTATCTCTAGGTCAATATTAAAATAGTAAGTTTTTGTTTTTAACAAATGCTTATTATATTTGCGCCCTCTAAAAAGCAGATTATATGATCATTGTAAACGTAAAAGAAAACGAATCAATTGACAAAGCGTTAAAAAGATTCAAGAAAAAGTTTGAAAAAACAGGTGTTTTGAAAGAATTAAGAAGCAGGTCTCATTTTACTAAAAGATCGGTAAAAAGAAGAGAAGAAGTAATCAAAGCAGCTTATAGACAAAAAATGAGAGACGCCGAAAATTTTTAATTTCGGACTATCATTTTAGGAATAAAATCATTAAGTTTAGTATTCTTATCAAGAATTTTAAGAATACTATATGATCGAATCTTTCATAAGATATGTAAAGTTTGAAAAAAGATACAGTGATCATACGGTTACAGCTTATGAAAAAGACCTAAAGCAGTTATCAGAATTTTCTACAACTGTTTTATATAAAGATAAAATCCAAGTTCTAAATCTTAAAGATTTAAGAGCTTGGATTATTTTTTTGTCAGACAATGGAATCAGTAACAATTCCATTAACAGAAAAATGGCTACCGCTAAGTCGTATTATAAATTTCTTCTTAGCAGGGAAGTAATCTCAACAAATCCGACAGAACGCCTTCAACCGTTGAAGTCAGAGAAAAAACTTCCTGTATTTCTCAAAGAGAGTGAAATAACTCAATTATTGGATCAAGTCTCATTTGAAGAAAAAACACCTTTTGAATCAAAAAGAAATAAATTAATTTTCGAATTACTTTATGGAACAGGCATTCGGCTTTCTGAATTAACAGGCTTAAAAATCAAGAATGTCAGTTTTTATAACAACTCCATTAAAGTTTTTGGAAAAAGAAATAAAGAAAGGCTAATCCCATTGAACCCAAATCTCGTTAGTACACTTAGAGGATATTTAGATGAGAGGAGCAATTTAATAGATTCTGTAAATATGGATCACTTGTTTTTAACTAATAAGGGCAAAGCAATTTACCCAATGTTGATACAACGAGTGGTTAAAAAATATGTGGCACAAGTTTCTTCTATAAGTAAGAAGAGCCCACATGTTTTAAGGCATACTTTTGCAACACATCTATTGAATAAGGGAGCTGATCTGAATTCAGTAAAGGATCTTTTGGGACACAGTAGCTTGGCTGCAACACAAGTTTATACTCATAATACAATGAGCAAACTTAAAGCAGTATTTGATCAAGCTCACCCTAAGGCCTAATGGTTAAATTTTAAAAGATAAATTTATGAAGTTACAAATGCATTCTATTCATTTTGACGCCGATCAAAAATTAGTTGATTTCATCCAAAAGAAAGCAGATAAATTAGAGACTTTTTATGATAGAATAATAGACGGTGAGGTATTTATGCGTTTGGATAAAGGGGACGCAAAAGATAATAAAGTCATAGAAATAAAAGTTAACATCCCTGGAAACCAACTTTTTGCAAAAGTACAATCTAGCTCTTTTGAAGCAGCAACAGACGAAGCTGCTGAAGCATTGAGACGACAATTAAAAAAATATAAGGAAAAACTAACTGAACACTAACATCAGTTTTAACAAAATAGAAAGAAAGGCATCACATAATGAACCAACCCCGACCCAAGGGTACGGGGTATCTATGGGCAATAATTTAATGACCGACTCAAGAGTCGGGGCGCCCGGCCAGGGAAATTAATATCCCTTAGGGATTAAAAGTGATGCCTTTTCTTTGGCCTTTACCTAACACAGATTATTAATTTCCCAATGAATAGTGGTAATAAGTCAATTGTAGTTTCCAAAAAAATAACCCTCTCTATAAAACCAAATAATAGAGGAGCTGATCTGGGTAATTCCTTATATGCCATTAATTGGTTTGACACTAAACTTGGGTGGTTATATAAAATCTATAATATGTTGGCTGTAGGAAGCGTATTAAAGGCCGGAGGAAGGCCATTCCTAAAAGCCAATACAATCCGATCAATTAGTGGAGATCACACACTAAATAGAGATATTATCTTACTGGTAAAATACCCTTCAGCTGATAGTTTTCTTAGGATGATTAGCAAAAAATATTTCCAACTAATCAGCTTACTGAGGCGTTCTGCAGTTAAAGGCTTTACATTTGGTTTTGCCAATAAACTTTCAGATAATAAATGGGAAAAGAATGATGAAGAAAGTAAATACGTTACACATCATTTTCAATACCAAAAACTAGGCCTACAAGAAATCTTAGATAACTTAAGTCTAGATGAATCTGATACTAAAATCTTCTTTGCAGGAGAGGTGAACTCTCACATTCATTTTAAGAATGGCAACAACGAACAACAAGTCCCATGTATTATGGACGGTTTAATTATATATCAAACTAAAAACATTAATCAATTAGAAGAATTTCTATTAAGTAAGGAATATCAAAGTAACTTTTCTGATAATGTAACAAGTAGCAACATTGTAGAAATTAAGAGAGTATTATAAGACAGATTAAAGGATGTTATAAATTTCAAAACCTATTCTCTTAATAATGAAGACCTCGTGAACTCTTGGTCTATTCTTAGATTACTGGTAAAAACACAGTAACTGTACACATATTTGACTAACGATATTTATTCTCTAATAATCCATTGTGATAATCAATAGAAAGGCTGAGTTTAACAAGGTCTTTCTTAGATACCTAAAACCCCCAAGATAAGCAAATACCTTGGGGAGCTTTTGGTTGGTCGTGAAGAATGAACAAATAACTTTAAGAAGCCCAATCCAATTTGAAAAAATTGTCCTTTTCATTTTGAGTTCCTCTAACTTTATTAAGCTCACCTATGAGCTTCAGACCGATTCTGGCGGAAGTTGTACTTAGTTTATATAACAAGTTGAAATCTTCAGATAGCCTGCTTGAGGCTTTCTTTTGTTTGTAAGTTTTGGCCAGTCCCATCTCATAAATTTCTAAGTCGGGATTATACCATATAAAATTAGCCGGTTTGTCTCTACGAGTCATGTCTCAAAGTAAGCTAGACCCAAGATAATAAAGGTGACAATTAACTTTACATTCCTGCCAATGTCAAAAAAACACCTCTCAATCACTAAAAAACAGCCATTCTTTATATTACTGACTACTCAATTCGAAAAATAGGATATCGTAAAAATTCTTTTTCCCGATAACTACTTCGTTCATAAATCCAGTTCAATTGAACATATCTACTTTTCGAAAAAAACTCATCTTCTTGTTTCTTCAACTCAAACTCTCTCATTAGTACCGGGTTTTCTAACAAGACTTTTTCAGCAAGTTCCTCAAACACATAGGAAGAAAAACTTTCCTTAGAAGCCAAAATCATATCGAAAAAATTCCATTTAAAAAAGCTATCTTCAGCTTGAGGCTCTAAGCTTTCAACTATATATCTATTTTTCACTTGATTAACAGGTATCAAGTAATCTCCTTGTCTAAAAGTAATTTTTTCATTTTGAATATCCATTGTGACATTATAATGAAAATAATGTCCCTCATAAGGGGACTTGACCGTCTGGTAATCTTTAATTAAATACTTAGATATGTCTATAGTAGAGTCTGATTTTAACGTGCTCATGGTTACTCCATTTTGTTTCAGGCGCTTTAAAACAGAATGCCATCCTTGAGGAATCACATAATAAGAAGGTTTTTTAATTACCAATGATGGTTTATAAGTATTCTTATAAACTATTTTCCTTTCAAAAGGCTGACTTTTATCATAGTAGAGTCTTTTTTGCTTGGTGATTTTACTTTCGATATACCTTCCTTCATAGCCTTTGAAACTTATTAGGGTACTATCCTTTGCATCCAGTTCCCATTTAATTGGAAACTCTGCTTGTTTCATCACTTCTAAATCAGCGACTCTTCTACTTTCCAGTATTTCCTTTTTGTTACTCGCTAAAGATTTACCCATAGCTATGATCAGTTGATACGTAGCATTTACTCTCCTATCATAAGGCTTAAGCATATGTGTCTCAGACATAAAACTATAGGTATTAAAAAGCGCAGCATAGCCCGAAGAATACCTAGGCCAATCAGCAAATTCATTAAAACCATTGTCTGGCTTCCTTCCATATACATTCACAAATGGCGTCATCGGTTCCTCATATGCTTCCATCTGTTGGTATAAAAAAGGTTTGATTTCTTTTTCAAATAGGGGGCTTAAATGATCGGAGAGTTTATCTTTTTGGGTAGCAATAAGTGTAATTGCATATTGGTAGTCCGCTCCATTACTGACATGTGTGTCTAAGAAAAAATCTGGATTTAATTGATTAAATATTTCCCAAAAAGCCCAAGCGTTGCGAGTATCTCCCTTGATAAAATCTCTATTCAGGTCGTAGTTTCTTGCATTTCCCCTGAACCCATAGGCAACTGGCCCATTCTGATTTACCCTTGTATGGGAATTTCTATTTAAGACACCCCCTATATTGTAAAATGGAATAATAGCAAAAACAGTCCCTTTCCTCTCTTTCTTTAAGGTTTTTCCCAATGCAACATCACGTAGGAACATCATAGAAGCATCTACCCCATCACTTTCACCCGGATGAATTGCATTATTAATTAAGAAGATTGCTTTCCTTTTACTCCTATTTTTTTGAATATCAAATTCCTTGTCATAGGAGTAAAGAACTAAATGTAATGGCTTCCCAGAATCAGTAATTCCCATTTCTTGCATCTTAATCTCAGGAAATTTATCAGCCAGCATTTGATAGTAGGCAATTCCTTCTTCATAAGTGACGGTCTCTTTTTGATTTGTTAATTCAAATTTTGTTAAGAAATCATTTTTTTGACCAAGGACGGAAATAGAAATAGTAAAAGTGTATAGCAGAAATAGAATTCCTTTGCTCATAAGAATAAAAGTGAGTTTTACGTTCAGTATGAGGTAAAACTAAGTCAAAAAAAGAAGGGATAAAACCAGTAGTTCCACCCCCTCTTATAAATACGCTAACGAATTTTTTTATTCACCGCTAAAAACAGCCATTACTGGACGATGATCCGAAACATTTCTTGAAAAATTAGAGACACATCCTTCCAGTCTAATGGTAGACGAGCCAACCAAATTGTCAAACAATTCATTTGAAATTAAAATATGGTCAATGTGACTAGGGAAAGAAGGGAAACTCCAGTTAGCACTTGGTCCATTGGCAATGTTCAGATCAGCAAATTGATAATTTTCAGCATCGTCTTCAAAATCCTGAAAAGGAGCACCATCGTCAAGGTCATCATTCCAATCTCCTACCACTACTAAATTTGTATTTGCTTCATTGATGTCAAAGAAATCTTTCATCAGATTACTCGCATTTCTCCTTCTCTCAATGCCGTCATTACAACATTTTAAATGAATGTTTACAATTTTAACCGTCAATCCATTGATATGAGTCACTTCCGTCACAACTGGTTGGCGCGGAAACGGAGACCTCAAATCATCAAAAAGAATCTCTAAAGGAGCGATAGAAGTAATCTCAGATGTTTTATATAAGTACCCTAAATCAATTCCTCCCCTTACATTAAAGAGTTCTCCCTCCCATCCTTCGAGCCCATTGACAACTGCTCTAAAGTCAGATGAACTTGTAATTTCTTGAACTGCAATCACATCTACATCCATATTCTGAATGATCTCAATCACTTGTGCAACCGTACTCCCTTGCATTGGAAAATTTTCAATATTCCATGTGACTATTTCTAAAGTCTCCGTGCTCTGCGGAAGAAGGCATGATTCAAATTGTGGGTCTATGGGATTGATATCTACAATTCTTAAACGATAGGTTAGATTATTCCCTAACTCAACCCCTTCTTCAGATAAGTTTTGTATGGTAAAGGTAATTACCTCTTCGTCCATATCGTTATCCACTACAGCTCCTATTTGCATGGAAGCTCCTAAATCACCAGACTCTACGGGGATGACTACCTCCCCACCCGAAGGGGCAGGTGTCGAGACATAATTGTCACCTAAAACGGCATTATTACTTTCTACGCTAAGTATTAAATCAAAGTCACTGGACGCTGCTTTTGAGAAGTTTATGTCAACTGTTATAGCAGGATCTCCCTCTTCCAAAACACCATCTGCAATAGCAAAATTAATTTCAACAGGACTATCATCTCTTCTATCGATGATTATATCATTTTCTGGCGAGCCGGAACAGGCAGACAAAAAGATCATTAGCAAACATATAAATCCAGTATTTTTCATCCTGCAAATTTATTTAACTATTAGTTATTGGCACGATTGGTTTCTTACGGAATAGAACATCGTTAGGTCATTATCTTTGTAGAGGCCTTTACTGCGTGTTTTCACTCAACCTAAGGATGTGATAAATTGTAACAATCTCTATCAATAATGGTTAATAGTCACTGAAAACGGTCAACTTTATTTAGGCATTGATGAATCGGCAAAGTCAAAATCTCTAATTTTTTCTAATTAATCAAGCTCAGCAATTCAATATCCCTAATTACCCTCCAAAATCCATTTACTTTCAACAGCACAGCCCCATCTTAACCAGAAATATTTCCTTTCACTCTAAACCACTTTGTTCCCCCTTATCAAAAAAATATAGGGAGTACCATTCTTATCTTATAAATTGAAAGTTGAGCAAATCAAATTAAAGGATGAAGTCAGTTTTTTACTTATTTATAGGTGTCGTAGTCTTAATATTCTTTGGATGTGGAGACTCTGTAGAACAGTCTACAATAGATCATGGAGTTTCCCTTCAAATGGCTAATGCTAGAAAAGCAAGACTATCAAATATCAACTATCAACTATACTTTGATATTCCTTTAGAAAAGTCTCAGGATATACCTGCTAATGTAAAGATATCTTTTGACCTAGAAAGCAATCAAAAAAGATTATTGTTAGATTTCAAAGAGTCTACTGAAAAGGTCCTTTCAGTTAAGAAGAATGAAATATCTATCTCATTTGAATTAATGAATGAACATATAGTGATCAACCCTGAGTATCTTGAAATAGGAGAAAATGAGTTTGAAATTTCTTTTATTGCGGGAAACCTCTCACTCAACAGAAACGACGATTTTCTATATACGTTGTTAGTCCCTGACAGGGCACGTACCTTGTTCCCAGTATTTGACCAGCCCAATCTCAAAGCTACTTATGACTTGACCCTTAATATTCCTGATACTTGGAAGGCAGTATCTAATGGGAAGGCGATCAATGAAATTGAAAATGGCACTAAAAAGAAAATATCCTTTGAAAAAACAGCTCCTATAAGCTCTTATTTGTTTGCATTTGCAGCTGGAGATTTTGAACAATTGACTGATCCAAAGTCTGGGATGACCATGTATCATAGAGAAAAAGACACTACTAAGGTGAACCTGAATGCCTCAGACATCTTTTCACTTCACCAGCAGTCCATCGATTGGCTCGAAGCATATACTGGAATAGCTTACCCTTACAACAAATTTGACTTTGTACTCATCCCTCCTTTTCAATACGGAGGAATGGAGCACCCTGGCAGTGTTTTTTACAGGGAAGCATCCCTATTTTTAGATGAAGGAGCGTCCATTAATCAGAAATTGAGACGAGCAAGTTTAATTGCACATGAGACTGCCCACATGTGGTTTGGAAATCTTGTGACCATGGACTGGTTCAACGATGTCTGGCTTAAAGAAGTATTTGCCAATCAAATGGCTTCTAAAATTGTTCATCCAAGTTTTCCTGAAGTGAACCACGAATTAAATTTCCTATTATCCTATTATCCAAATTCGCTGGAGGTAGATCGGTCAGAAGGAACTCATCCTATTCAACAGGAACTTACCAATTTACAAAATGCGGGAACTTTATATGGCAATATTATCTACAATAAAGCGCCAATAGTGATGAGAAATCTTGAAAGTCTAATGGGTAAAGAACCTTTCCAAAAGGCCATCAAGGAATACCTCAAAACTTATGACACTAGCAATGCTACATGGGATGACCTGATTTTCATCATGAAACAGTACACGGACAAAAACCTTAATAACTGGAACAGAGATTGGGTAAAAGGTAAAGGAGTACCTACTTACGAAACGGTATTAGATCTCAAAAACTCCAAGGCAACTATCACACAACTAGCTTCCCTTAACGACCAAAAATGGCCACAGAATTTAAATTTCAAAGCGACAGATGGCATTGACAGTATCCACTCTATCTATCTTAACCAAAATAGTCATGTGTTAAGTAGCGAGAAACTAAATGAGTCTACTCTCTTCAATATAGATGGCAAGACCTATGGCTATTTTAAGCAAACACAAAAAAGCTGGGAACATACTGCTTCTCTGATAGGAGAATCATCCATAGAAGTAGAAAGAGCTGCATTTTGGATCAATACCTGGGAAGCAATCCTTCACAATGACCTAAACCCGGTTCTTGTTTTTGAAAAATTATTGACTGCCATTCAAAAAGAAGAAAATCCACTCATTATTAATTATCAGTTAAATCGTATTTCAGATATTTTCTGGTCACTTTTAAATGAGCAAGAACAAGGTGTTTACAGCAAAAAAGTTGAGGCATTACTTACTAAGATGATCAAAAAAGAAAATGATATTTCATTAAAAAGACTACTTTACAATAGTCTATTAAGGGTTACTTATTCACAAAAAGGCACAGCACTTTTAGTAAAAGTATGGGACAAAAAAGGGGAGAATTTAGCACTTAAGTTATCTGAGTCAGAATTAGTAAACCTTTCTTATCAAATAGCTGTTAGAGAAGCAGAAAGGTCAAATGAGATCTTACAAGAGCAGTTAAAATCGACCAAAAATAAAGATCGAAAAAATCAGATGGAATTTGTAATGAAAGCTCTTTCGCCAGAAGAATCTGTCAGAGATGCCTTCTTTGAAAGCCTTTCCCAGGTGGAGAACAGAGGTTCTGAACCTTGGGTCATACAGGCTCTAAATTTATTGCACCATCCACTGAGACAAAATACTTCAAAAAAATATGTCCAGAAAAGCCTTGAGTTAACTGAAGAGATTCAGGAAACTGGAGATATCTTCTTTCCCGCAAGATGGCTTGGGAGTACGCTAAACCAATATAGCTCCCCTAAAATAGCTGATCAGGTGCGTGAGTTTTTAAAAGATAAGCCAGATTTATCTCCACAACTTAGGAATAAAGTTTTACAGGCAGCCGATAAAGTTTTTAGAACCTCTGCCATTAAGAAAAGTGACAACAAATTAAAACTTTAACCCGCATGACACATTAGAAATTTGACACAAACCATAACCAACAGTCCTCTAATCACATAATCCTAATTTCCTACTCACCATAATGGAGGCTATGCCTGCGTTGCAAATAAGAATTTAAGCAAGTAGTGAAAAAAGGTATGGCAACACTGAAATAAATAGTCTATTGGAAGTGGTCTCCTCTGTTACTCTGCCTTTCATAATGAACCAACCCCGACCCAAGGGTACGGGGTATCTATGGGCAATAATTTAATGATCGACTCAAGAGTCGGAGCGCCCGGCCAGGGGAATTAATATCCCTTAGGGATTAAATAGAACTACTTACTTGTTTCTTTTGACAAGTCAGCATATTTTTGCCTTCCATTAATTAATGGGGCATTAGCTCAGTTGGTTCAGAGCACCGCCTTGACAGGGCGGGGGTCACTGGTTCGAATCCAGTATGTCCCACATTTACAGTGTGAAGAAGAGTAGTGAGTTTTGAGAAGCTACTTGGTTTTACGTTTTTTTACCGCCTTCATAGAGTTAAAACATTTCTCCATTCCTGCCGTAGGGTTTTTTAATCGCATCTCGTTCCTAAAGTATAAAACTTAAAATAGGTAGGTCTATGAATGTATATAAAAATTTCCTGTTATGGACAGTAATTTCAGTGTTAGTTTTTTTTTATGCTTGCAGTGATAGCAGTGAATCCATTAATGATGAGGATGGAGTTCAAATTGAACAGTCCGCTATTTCCATTGCCTTTAATGGACGAATAGACATGGATAATTTACCAAATTATGCCAATCAAGAGGTTCCTAGTTACATCACTAAAGACAATACTGGAAATAATGAAATATCCGATGAAGGAGCCGTACTGGGAAGAGTCTTATTTTATGACGTAAATCTTTCATCTAACAATACCATTGCTTGTGCAAGTTGCCACCAGCAGTCGGCTGCTTTCGGTGATCGCCCACAAGCTTCGTTAGGTGTAAATGGCAGTACAGGTAGGCATTCTATGAGATTAATCAATTCTCGCTTCGCTGATGAAGAAAGATTCTTCTGGGACGAAAGAGCCGCTACACTAGAAGCTCAAACAACCCAGCCTATTCAGGATCACATAGAAATGGGTTTTAGTGGCCAAGAGGGTGATCAATCCATTGACGATTTAATTGAGAAGCTACAGCAAATAAACTATTATCAAGAGTTATTTGATTACGCTTTTGGTGACGAAAATATTACCGAAGCAAGGATGCAAGAAGCTTTAGCGCAGTTTATCAGAAGTATCCAATCTTTTGACAGTAGATATGATGCTGGGAGAGCGCAGGCAGACAATGATGGTGCTAATTTTAATAACTTTTCTGCCATTGAAAACTTAGGGAAACAATTATTCCTTGGAAGACCTGTCTTAAATAACAATGGGATTCGTGTTAATGGAGGATTAGGATGTAGTGGCTGTCACAGAGCTCCTGAATTTGACATAGACCCTGGGTCCAATAACAATGGGGTGATTGGCTCTATCAACGGGGAAGGAGTAGATACTGAGGTAACCAGATCTCCTACCTTAAGAGACTTATTTGATAACAACGGAAACATCAACGGCTCCATGATGCACACCGGAGACATGAATGATCTGATCACTGTTTTGGAACATTACAACCTAGTGAATGACAATAACAACAATAATTTAGATAGAAGATTGACTGGCAGAAACCTGGCTATGACGGACGAAGAAATGGAAGCAGTTGCTGCTTTTATTGGCACTCTATCTGGGAATGATGTTTATACAAACGAAAAATGGTCAAATCCTTTTTAATCCGAATTATGCATTAGAAATCGTTATGAGCTTATAAAGCTCAAAATTACAGGCACCTATGTTAGAGAATCATAGCGTGGTTGTAATGAAGAGACTTATAATCGGAATAGGTCTTCTAATACATCATGCGGGTTTAAGCAGGTAAGAAAACTCATTGACGATTGATGAGTAGATTAGTTTATGAAGTCTAAAGTCAGATCATGGTTTTAGACTTTTTCAACCCCAAAAATGAATTATACCAGTTTAGATTTATAAGGGTGTATGTCTATTAGAAGGTTAATGTTTGTGGGCTTGTCTCTTTGCAACCAGTCTACCTAAAATTTTAGTAAAAGGACACCTTTTGGGTTTTTAAAGTTCTAATAGAAACAAAGAATTTCAAATTAAGAAAGAGTCTTAACGCTAAATCTCAAAGCTCTTCTTTTTAATAGCTTTTCAGGAATTCTTTCAAATTCCATCTCTTGGTATAAAATTTTAGACTGCTTATAATCCATTAGGTAAGTGCTAGCAGATAAATCTTGTTTAACTGGTCTATGCTGTTGATAATCTTTCATAATGACAAACGCCATTAAGACGATGATAACTACTATTTCGATAACTCTTTCGTTGGTGATTCTCATTGTTTCATATTTATTTCTCTGACATAAATGTAAGAATTCGCTTGATACCAATGTTGGTTTATCGATAAACCTGAGATAATACTAGTTGACACCTCCAAAAAGATAGTTTAAACTATTTTAGAATTCATTCGATTGAGTTCTAAAGAAAGAATATCTAACAACGCATCTAACATATTGGATTGGTTGTTAAACCTAAGTTTCTCACCATACCTTCCTCTGATAATTTTTCCAGTAGGATTGTGATAGGTAAACCTGCCAATATTTCTAGTCATAGAAACCTTATATAGTCTTAGTTCCATGATGGCTAGTTCATTCCCGTTATGATATCTACAAACAAGGTCCCATCTTAGAGATGGGACCTTGTTTCTAATGTTTTTTAGTAAATCATTAATGGTGCGTTCGTTTATCATCCCATTAATTTACGTGAAAAAGTCTATTTTAGCTGTATGCGCATCAGGTACTTATGTGCTGTCATATAGAGTATAGACTTATCGGCGTTAAATTCACAATTTGCTGTTGCATTATTAGTATCTATTGTTCCTAAGTGATCCCCTTCAGGGTTAAAGACTAAAACACCGCCTGGGCCAGTGGCAAAAATGTTTCCAGCATTATCTAAACGTAATCCATCAGGCAAGCCTTTTTTGGTAGCAACCATTTCAGTTGCATCAAAAAACAAACGCTCAGACTTCACCTTACCATCTGCTAACTCATAAGCCATCCAAATAGCTTTTTCAGGATCTGAGTTAGCTACGTAAAGTGTTTGCTCATCAGGTGAAAGTGCTAAACCGTTTGGCCTAGTCAATTTATCAGAAATGATAGAGATTTTACCTTCAGTATCTAATTTATATACCCCATTAAAAGAAATCTCTTTAATAGGAGACTCGTCGTGCCCTTTTAAACCATAAGGAGGATCAGTAAAGTACATATTTCCTTTACTGTCAAAAATGACGTCATTTGGACTATTGAATTTTTTACCTTTATAGGTACTTGCCAAATCCAAGTATTTAGGTTTTGGCTCACTAAATGAGGCATCCATTCTAGAAATTCTTCTGTTACCATGTTGTGCTAACACAAGTTTACCATTTAAATCTAAAGTCAATCCGTTAGATCCTGATTCATTTGGGCTTACATCCTGTCCATCTGTCCCAGAAGGCTCTAAGTAAAGGGAAAGCTCATCTTTCTCACTCCACTTATACATTTTGTTTTCAGGTACATCTGAAAATAAAACAGCATCTAGTTCAGAAACCCAAACAGGCCCTTCTGACCAAGTAAAAACAGAATCAGTCAATACTTCAATTTGTGCGTTCTTCGAGATTAATTTATCTAATTCGGGATTTAATCTGTCTACTTTCCCGGTAACTGGATATTGCTTCTCTGTTTTTACCACTTCTTTAGGTGTTTCTGCTTGTTCTTTAACTGGACTATTACACGCCACAGTTGCAACTGCTAAAACAATAACTGCAAATTTCTTCATAAAGATAATATCTTAATTATAGCTAAATGATTCTTTCAATGACCCAATCATCACTTCAAAATCACCAGGCTCTGTTACGCGTTTTAAAGCTTCATTGATAAAGGAAAGATCTTCAGCTTTCAATGAGAATGTGACCGTTTTTTCTTCCCCTGCTTTTAATGAGATTTTTTGAAATCCTTTTAGTTTTCTATCTGCAGGAGTAATAGAAGCATAGAGATCTTTCGTGTAAAGTTCTACGGCATGTTTACCAGCTAATTTCCCAGTATTTTTCACTTTTACTTTGACTGTGATTTCACCCTTATCATTTAGTGTCTTACTACTTAATGATAAACCACTGTATTCAAAAGTAGTATAACTCAATCCATGACCAAATGGATATTGTGGGTTATAACCGCCATTGCCATATGTATTGGGTTTATCCTCTCTTATTCTTTCTGTCCCTTTATGATCATAAAGAATTACATCTCCTGCATATCTTGGATAAGTAAAAGGTAAAACTCCAGAAGGGTTTGCGTCGCCAAATATAATGTCAGTAATAGCTCCAGCGCCTTCGCTTCCGGGTCTATAAGCCATTAAGATCCCGTCCATCATTGGCTCTATACTTGAAATTATCCTAGGCCTACCTTCTAAGAGAACTAAAATAACTGGCTTGTTACTTTCCACTGCTGCTTTTGCTAATGCTATCTGCCTGCTATCTAGGTTCAGGTCATCTATTACGCCTGGAGATTCTGCATAAGCATTTTCTCCTAGACATAATATTACATAATCCACACCTCTTGCCATCTTTAGCAAAGTCTTAGTGTCATAGTTCACCTGATCATCATAATTTGTGTTTGATATATTGATAACATTATTACTTCCCAATTTACTTTCGAAAGCCGCTTTGACAGTTAAGGTATTATAACTGTTTACATCATACTTACCTTCTTCAGATACAGTGATAACATTGTTGCCTCCTTGCTCGTTTGCAAGAGTCAAATTGCTTGTAGGATACTTAGTAGCATCGGTTCCTTGCCAAGTATAAGACCAGCTACCATGTAAGGTAGGAATATTATTACCACCTGGTCCAGCTATCAATACTTTGGAATCCTTAGAGATAGGTAATAGATTATTCTCATTTTTAAGTAAGGTTATAGATTCTATAGCTGCTTTTTTTGCATCTTGTCTATATACTTGCTTACCAAAATTCTGAGCGGCTTCTTTTTCTACGTAGGGATTATCAAAAAGCCCTACTTGGAACTTAAGTTTTAAGATTCTCCCTACTGCCTCATCTATTCTAGTCATAGGAACTTCTTTTTCCTTCACTAGTTCCACAAGGTAGTCATAAAAAGAATAGCTCATTGGAACCATACTCATGTCTATTCCTGCATTAATGGCAATTTTAACAGCCTCTTTAGGAGTAGCTGCAATTCTATGCCTTGTATGTAATCTGATAATATCTTCCCAGTCTGTTACAGCAAGCCCTTTAAAGCCAAGTTCGTCTCTTAGAATCTGTTGTAAAAAGAATTTACTGCCATGCACTGGAATACCATTTACCTCCCCTGAATTAATCATGACAGTAGAGGCTCCTGCTTCTACAGCAGCTTTGAATGGAGGAAGAAATATATTTCTTAACTGTATATCTGGAATGTAAGAAGGTGTTCTGTCTTTTCCTGTCAATGGGACTGAGTACCCCATAAAATGCTTCATACAAGAAGCAACATTAGTCATACTGGAAAGATCATCCCCTTCATAGCCTCTGATAGTTGCAAAACCCATTTTTGAAGTCAAATAGACATCCTCACCAAAAGTTTCTTCAAACCTAGGCCATAGTGGTTGTCTACCTAGTCCTACAACTGGGTCAAAATTCCATCTAATCCCTGAAGCTCTAGTCTCTAAAGCGGTTACTTCAGCCCCTCTTTGGGCAATTTCGGAATTTCTGGAAGCTGCTATTCCAATGTTATGCGGAAACAACGTAGAATTGGCTATATAATTAGCGCCATGTATTGCATCTATACCATAGAGAACAGGTATCTTATTAGGTGTTTGACCAATGGCTACATCTTGTATTTCTTTCAATAATATATGCCATTCATTCATAGAATAGGCACGGCCTTTCACATTGAGAATAGAACCTACATGATGATCAACTAAGGCATTTTTTAGTTTTGCTGGATCTATTTCCGTAGCAGAATTATCCTTTAAGATCATGTCAACAGTTAACTGTGTCATCTGCCCAACTTTTTCTTCTATGCTCATTTTAGATAATAGATCATTGACCTTACTATCTAATTCATCTGGTTCTTTTTGGCTATTATCAGTACAGGATAATAACCCGACTGCCATGACAAGCACCATGACGGGTTTTAACATATGTTTTAACATTACAATAAAATTAATAATTACGCTTAATGAATTCTGATATGCAAAATAGTAATTAATGTGTTAATAAGAGAATATTTGCCAGATACGACCTTGCATAAAATAAGAATTCGATAGTTTACTTAGATAATATGCTACTTTTCATTCCTACCACCCATGTTTCCATAAAGTACCGAGTCAGAAACGAATAGTGTTTTTTGCTATAAGAACAAGTCCAATGCTCTTCATATTTAAACAGAAAGTAATGAACCTATTACTTAAATGAGTTATTGTTAATTATTAGATTTATTTC
>CALGOB010000266.1 GCA_937958005.1 uncultured Cyclobacteriaceae bacterium | reverse complement strand
GAACAAATGAAGGATTCCTATAACTACTTTAGGAAAAGGAAGGGAACGGTTTCTGGTAAAAGAATTTTTACCGTAAGCAAACTGCTGTGCAGTAGTGGGAGAATATAAAAAATCAAAGATTTTTTTTAGGTGATACTGAAGGTTTCACCCTGTTGGATCTTTGTCCTTTTTTCATAAGAAATATTGTTTGTTTACTCCTTTAAGTTAATCAAAATCCACATCATATACAATCTAATTTAAGATCCTTTTTTGCTTAAGTTAAGTGCATTGGGGTCGGGGTTGGTTCATTTGTTGATAGAGATTCAAAAACCATAGGTAACTAGAAGTATTTTAAAACCCGTCAGGTTATCACCATAAATTTGACACCAGAAATACTGAGAAAAACAGAATTAGCCTTGCTATTAATATATTGGGTATTGCTATTGGACTAACTGCCACTATATTCATTTTTAGGGGATTTCAATTTGGGTACTTTTCATGGCAAAGGTAATCAGGTTTACTAATTAATTTTACAGATCAAAAAGGAAATAGCAAATTACTCAATAGATATATTTTTAACAATTTAGTATCTAAATAATGAAATTAATACGAAATCCATATCCACCACCCGTAATAAATCAAAACAAATTGAATTATGATCCTAATGAACGCTATTTTTTTAGAAATAAAAGCTGGTTTATCTTTTAGAAAATCCCATATATGTAAAGGTAGAAAAGCAATCATTAAAACAAAGACTGCCAAACCTCCAAGACTTCTATAGACTGGCCATATGAGCGCTATTCCTATCACTATTTCAATGAATCCTGAGGAAACATTGGCAAACCTTCTATTGATCCCTCTCGGTATCATTTGGTTATAAAACTTTGGGTTTATTAGATGATTAATACCCGCAGCTATCATCAATATGGCAAAAAAATGGAGTAAATAAATCATCCTATAGGAAAAATATGGTGTATAAATTAAATACTGTTAATTCTGCATTATAATAACAATTCTTCTATCAGGCCTCAATTTAATAAAGTGTAGCATTAAGCCATAGGTTCTGTGTAATGAATACAACTTTTAATTTTGGAATAGCTCCTACACAGCCCTATTTCATTGATATAAATTACTTTAGGTTAAAATAATCAGTAAAGTAATCTTGCTTTATTATCATTAAGAAGAGTCCTTTAGTTAGATTGCTACATTATACATCTTATTCCTAAAATAACATGCCTCCAAATATTCTTGTTTTTGTCGTTCTCACTGTTATTGCCCTTTCAGTTTTTCTCTATATTTTCCCAGTCAGTTTATGGATTTCAGCTGTCTTCTCTGGTGTGAAAGTGAGTTTAATGAATTTAGTTTTGATGCGTTTTAGGAAAGTACCTCCGGGTTTAATAGTAAGGTCTTTAATTTTAGCAACTAAAGCAGGTATAAAAGGCATTGATACCCAAGTTCTAGAAACACATTTTTTAGCAAAAGGAAATGTTGAAAATGTTATTAAGGCATTAATAGTAGCTGATAAGGCAAGTTTAGGTATGAATTTTAAACAAGCAACTGCCATAGATCTTGCTGGAAGAGATGTATTAAAGGCAGTACAAGTGTCAGTTACCCCTTATATGATCACTGTCCCTGCTATTACAGGGGTATCATTAGATGGAATTCAATTGATCACGGAGGCTAGAGTGACCGTAAGAACTAATATTCAGCAGCTTGTAGGTGGAGCAGGAGAAGATACGATCAAAGCTCGTATAGGTCAAGGGATTATTGCTCGGATAGGTGCTTCAGACAATTTCATGGAAGTAATAGAAAAGCCAGAAGAAATTTCAACTAAGGTATTAGAAAATGGATTAGATGCTGGTACAGCCTATGAAATACTATCTATTGATATTTCTGATATCAGTATAGGTGAAAATATTGGGGCCAAATTACAAATTGACCAAGCGCAGGCAGATTTAGATGTTGCGAATGCAAAGGCTGAAGAAAGAAGAGCCATGGCTGTTGCGTTAGAGCAAGAAATGCTTGCAACAGTTCAGAAAGCCAATGCTAAATTAATAGAAGAAGAAACCAAAGTTCCACCAGCCATCTCTCAAGCTTTCAGACAAGGAAATATTTATCGTGTCTAAGAGACTAGTATAAAAAATCCAACACTTATATCAATGAACCAACCCCGACCCAAGGGTACGGGGTATCTCTATCGGCCAAAAGCTTTTTTATCGACTCAAGAGTCGGGGAATTAGGTATCCCTCAGGGATTAAATATTATGACGATTGGTTTTGTATAGATCAAATTCCTTCTACACTCTATTTTTCTGAATCTCCCAAAGTAATTAATTGTTGAACCCGAATGATGCAATAGAAATTTGATGCAAACCATAACTAACAGCCATTTATGATTTTCTCTTAAAAGTCTAATGCATCATTTGGGTTGAGTAAACTGGAGACAAAAGGAAACTAAATAATTATAATCATTCTATCTTGACAATCACTTTTATCTAAAATTGACATTTTCTTCAATATTGAAAAATTCTAGATCCTAGATCAAATCAGTTAACTTAGAGTTTGTCTATAAAGTCAAATTCTCGCCTACGATTGTGTCCTCACAATCGTTTATCCATCCTTTAGAAGGAGTTTGTGGGGACACAAACTCAGGCGAAAGGTATATTATAGACAGACTCTAATTAGTAGCAAAATTTTAAAAGGTATATCTAATACATTTTAGTCTAATAAATAAAAGAAGATAGGGTACACAATTACCAAACCTTTATCTTGTGAAAGAATCTACGGAAATACACATAGAGTAAATAGGAAATGAATTATAAAAGTCAATCAATTGATTTGACCAGTAGAGCAATGGGTATTGCTATTGCTAAAAGTGAATATAAACGCATCAAAATATTCATCATCGCATTGATTATTGGTTTGGTCAGTATGTGCATCAGTTTTTTCTTCATCAACGGAACCACAACATTTTTCAAATATCAGTATACTAAATACTATGTTATTGGATGGTTCATAATCTTCCTCATTTATGAAATAATTGGGTATTTTACAGCAGCCTCACTTTTAAGGAGAAAAGTAATGACTCCTTGGTTTCTTAAAATGGGCAGCGTAATTATAGAATCAGCCTTGCCTGGTGTACTTCTTTTCATATTATGTTATCAAGAACAATCAGTAATTTTCCTAGACTCTCCCCTCCTATTTTTTTATTTTATATTGATCGCACTTTCCTCCTTAAACTTAGAAGTCAAGCTTTCCTTACTAGTAGGTATTGTTTCTGCTGGAAGCTATCTCTTTGTAACTATTTGGGCTATTAATCAATACGATCCTAATAACCTGATTTTAGATTTCCCTCCAGAGCTATACTATGTAAGGAGTTTTTTTATGATGTTAGCTGCATTGGGGGCCACATTTGTTGCCTTTGAAATAAAGAAACGTTCTCAAGCTGTATTTAACTTAAAGAAAGAAAAGGATGAGATTTCTAGGTTGTTTGATCAGCAAGTAAGCAAAGAAGTAGTAGATATTTTGTTACACGATGATTTCTCAACTAGACGAGGCCATGTAAGCATCTTATTCTTGGATATTCGGAAATATAGCTCTTTTGCAGAATCAAGGTCGCCGGAAGAAGTTATTGGTTTCCAAAATCATTTTTTCGGTCCCATCTTAAGGATTATTGAAGAATACCATGGCATTACTAATCAGATATTGGGAGATGGTATTATGGCTACTTTTGGTGCACCTATCCCAACAGAAGATCATGCTCAGAAGGCTTATGAAGCAGCAATAGCCATCAGCACTAAAGTAAAAAACTCAATTAGCATGGGTAAAATCCCAACGACAAAAATTGGAATTGGAATACATACTGGTGAAGTAGTCATGGGAAATATAGGGAATGAATTGAGAAAACAATTTTCTATTTCAGGTACAGCTGTCGTTCTAGCTGCACGAATTGAACAAGCTAATAAAGAATATAATACTGAAATCCTCATTTCATCATCTACTAGAGAATCCATTTCAGATAAGAATGGTCAAATCCAATCCATTGGTAAAATAAATATGGAAAACATTTCTAAAGAAATTGAAGTATATAGAGTTGATCATGAATAAAAATAATTATATCATAAAACTGATGTTTTGGTTTTTCCTTTACTTTTGTAATAGCATTGGATATGCGCAAGAAGAGGAAAAAGAGGTTAATATATATGAAGCCACCCAATTCTATGAGCAAGCTAAAAATGCGTATGATGATAAAAACTATCAAGTTGCTAAAGATTTTTTCACGCTGGCAATTGAAGAAAATCCTAACAATTCTGATTATCTCTTTGGAAGATCACTTTCTTATTTGGCTTTAAACCAGTTCGATTCTGCTGCTATAGATATAGAAAAGGCAATTTTATTTGAGCCTAACCAACCTGATTACCATCATTATGCTGGTAACATTTACTTTAAATATGGGGATATTAATTTAGCTGTCACTAATTATTTAAAAGCCGCTGAAAATCAAGGAAATGGAGATGTATATATCAATGAAACTAGTAATTTCTATAACCTCGGCACTTGTTTTTTAATCTTAAAATCATATGCTCAAGCGACTATCTATTTCACTAAAGTAATAGATTTTGATAAAGATTATGCAATCGCCTATTATAACAGAGGGATTGCAAATGAAAGATTGAAATTGAAATCGTTGGCCTGTATGGATTTTAGCGCAGCATATGAAAAAGGAATTGAAAAAGCAAAGAGCAAAATAAGTAAGTACTGTAATTGATCAGTTACTGGGTAATCTTAAATAAATTATACAGTAGCTCTAATTATATAAAATAAAAAAGTAGGAGCAATTACACCAGTTTATCTAGCAACCAACCTCCCGCTATCCCTTATAGTCCTCACTCCGTTGCGGGCTGCCAGTCCTATCGGGGCTAGACTCCATCTTCATCACCTATCTGACTAGAGCTATTCTGACATTACTCAAAGCATAGAGTAAAATCTCTTTACAATGTTGGCAAAGTAAGCATGGCAGTAATCATATTTACCAAAACTGGATTTGTCTTCTGCATTTACTTGTCAATTACTTGACCAGACCTGTCCTATATTTAGGGTCTACTTGAATTTAACTTTGACATAAAAAACATAACTATTTCATGACGAATAAAACAAAATGAGGGGTCAAAGATCAATTTGAGCTTATTTTCACAATAAGTATTGCACTGATTTTAAATTTAAAAAACACCAAT
>CALGOB010000265.1 GCA_937958005.1 uncultured Cyclobacteriaceae bacterium | reverse complement strand
CACCCATGTTTCCATAAAGTACCGAGTCAGAAACGAATAGTGTTTTTTGCTATAAGAACAAGTCCAATGCTCTTCATATTTAAACAGAAAGTAATGAACCTATTACTTAAATGAGTTATTGTTAATTATTAGATTTATTTCATAAAAATAGAATGCCTAAATTAGTATATTAGGGTTTATCACGGTAGAACGGTTATAGTTATTTTGACAGGAGTATAGAAGGAATTTGATCAATACAAAACCAATCTTGACAATGTTTATTCCATAGATAAGATAGATTTTCATGAATCCATATGATGAAATACGGATCAAGGTACCTCGTTTTGAGGAAGCAGCTGGTTTCTATACCACCCAGCAGCGTAGTAAAATGATGTCTAAAATAAAGGGAAAGAATACCAAGCCCGAAGTTTTGTTTAGAAAAGCGCTGCATGGTGCGGGCATCCGGTATCGAGTGGATTATAAAGGATTACCGGGGAAACCTGATATTTCAAATAAATCAAAAAAATTTGTCATATTCATTGATGGAGAATTCTGGCATGGCTACCAATGGCATAAGAAGAAATTGGAGATCAAATCAAACAGGGCCTTTTGGATTCCAAAAATAGAAAGGAATATGCAACGTGACCGAGAGGTTAATTATCTTCTAAAATCTATGGGTTATAAAGTATTTCGGTTTTGGGGCTTTGAAATCAAGAAAGAGCTCTATAAATGTCTTTCAGAGGTGATTCACTATGTAGGAACGGATACAGATTCTTACTAATTATCTTTTTGAACCACGCTAAATTTCGTTTCTAGATAGACCTGATCCCATTTTCCTTTAATATAGCTTCCTATTTTAAAATTATAGGTATTTTCATCTACATATTCCCACATATCTGTAACCATTGATTCTCCATAAGGGTACCGGTATAAAATGTTTTTACCCTCTATTACCACATTCCCTTCAGTAAGCCCTCCAAAGATATCAAATTCCCAGAATTTAATACTTCCAGTTACCGGATCAAATTTTCTAACTCCATGATTTCTATGTCCAATTTTAGAAAGTTTTTGATCTACAAAACCTTGTGATTCCACGATAACAATATTTCCCGCCAAAGAATACTTAAAAGTTAATTCTTGGATAAAAGGTTTACCATCACCCCATTTACCAGATGCCTTCCAGGTTTTTCCAATAAACGGTTTAAATACTTCTAGAGGATTTCTTTGTCCTTGAACTATGGTAAAGGAATAGACGAAAACTACAGTTATAAAAATTCTTTTGAGACTATTAGACATCAATTTGCTGGGTTTTCCATAATTACTTTAAATGATGGAATGGTAAACGTTTCTTTGGGTATACTTGTTTCTTTATAAGAGGTAGCCGTTTGTACAATGTGAACCATCATCCCTTCTAACTCCATCTTGAGAGGCAAACAACCTATCTCTTTAAGGATTTTGTTCCAAAATCGATAATCATGACTTTTAAATAGCTTGGGATCCATTTTAAAATAGTCCTGATTATACCACAAGGTTAAACCTTCACTCTTGCTTTTAATCAATAAACCTTGGCATTGGATTCCCAATATTTCTTGACGTTTTTTCAAAGCAATGATCTCTATAATCTTATCACCATTTTTTCTACTGTTGACAGATGATGCCGTATCAGAACCCTGCTTCCAAGAGTAAATAAATTTGTTTTCTCTATTAAAAAGTTGATAGCCCTTATTTTCCCCTTCTCCAATTTCAGAAAAGTAATTTCCTTCACTATAAAAGTACTTTTGTATGATATATCCCTTTTCACCAAACTGCTCTTTGACACCGGCCATCCAAACACTATCTGGCATTTTATCTGGATGCGGATTAACTGCTTCCGTTTTATAAGTAATCCAACCTTCGAAGTTTTGAGCTTTTAAAGGTAAAAATCCAAGACATATTAAAAAAAGAGGTAATGTATATTTTCTCAACATAGCTAATTATAAAAATTGTACCAATGGCTTCTTTAAAAGTAGAGGAATTAATACTATTATCCAATTAGAACTAAGAATACTAAAATTGTTTTTCCATTTCATTGAATTTAGTTAGCAAAGTATTTGATTACTTAGCAGATGTGGCTTGACTATTGAAATAATAATTTAGCCCTTTAACATGTGAAAAAAGTGAGTAGTCAAAGATCTATCGATACTAAAAAGTTTATTTTCATTGTCCTAGCGTGGACAATCATCGGTTCACTACAATCAGTTTATGATCATTACTTAATAGGTAGTCACTTGGCAAGTGGTTATGCTGAAAGTTATTCCTTCATTAAAAGCTTATTTTTCAATACAATTGCTGGTTTTATCGGAGGATTGATAGGTTCTACCATATTGGTTTATGTGGTTAATAAAAAGTATAGATCTGCTCCATATTTTAAGGGAGTCTTAATCGTGTGCCTCTCCTTCATTACAGCCATTATTCTGATTGCATTTATTCTTGCCGCCTTACAAGTAATGATTCTATATAATGGTTTTGACAGTAAAACTGGCATGACAGTATTTAAGAATCTAATCTTCACAACTGAGCATGTTAAAAATATTATATTCTGGGCTTGGGTAGTTGCTCTCACTCAATTAGGCCTACAAATCAACGATAAATTTGGTCAAGGTCTTTTATGGAGTATGATTACTGGCAAGTACCACTTACCTACCACTGAAGACAGGATATTTATGTTGCTAGATTTAAAAGGGTTTACGTCTATTGCAGAGAAACTTGGCAATAAGAAATACCATCATTTTCTTAAAGATTTATTTTCAGACATTACCAACCCTATTTTGGCCAATTATGGTCAAATTTACCAGTATGTAGGTGATGAAGTGGTTATTTCATGGCCTCGGGAAAACGGCATTATTGACAATAGGTGTATCAATTGCTTTTTTGATGTACAAGATTCATTAAACAAATTGACAGATCAGTACTTAGAGAACTATCAAGTAAAACCCATTTTCAAAGCCGGGATTCATTGTGGGAACATTATTGCCGGTGAGGTAGGCATTATTAAACGTGACATCACTTTTTCTGGAGACACACTCAATACTGCTGCCAGAATACAAAGCAAATGCAATGAATATCAAGCGCAATTACTCATTTCTGGTAGTCTAGCTAAATTCTTACAGCTATCTACGTATACATTAAAAAATTTAGGGCAATTAGAATTGCGAGGTAAGCAAAAATCAGTTGAAATTATATCCGTAGCACTATGAAAAATATATTGATTTTAGGCCTTTTAGTTTTAAGTAACTATTTAGCAGTTTGTCAATCAGATTTTAAGGATCAATTAGCAGCAGCTGCGGTGACACTTACTGACGAACAAGTAGTATATGATCCCGCCTATTTTTCAATCCCTTATCCAATGGGCGATGTCCCGGAAGGAAAAGGTGTATGTACAGATGTAGTCATCAGAGCTTATAGAAAAATGGACATAGACCTACAGCGGTTAGTTCATGAAGATATGAAAAGCAACTTCTCTATGTACCCAAAGAACTGGGGACTTAAAAGAACCGATTCTAACATAGACCATAGGCGAGTACCTAATTTACAAGTGTTTTTTAAAAGAAAAGGAAAAGAGAAGTCAATCTCAAAACAAGCAGCTGATTATCTGCCTGGGGATATCGTCGCTTGGAATTTAGGGGGAGGAACTACTCATATTGGCGTGGTATCAGATAAAAAAGTACCAAATTCTAACCGTTATTATATTGTGCATAACATAGGGAATGGGCAGGAACTATCAGATTGTCTGTTCAGTTACAAAATTATTGGGCATTATTCCTACTCAGGAGTAAAGTAAATTAAGGGAAGCTGCTTATTTTTGGATATGCCTCAAAATAAGTCAGCACTTGATCCAAGTGAAGGAAACTCCAAGGTTTTATTGATTATTGTACTTGCCCAGTTTGGCTGTACATCAGTTTGGTTTGCAGGCAATGCCATTATGGGAGATTTGCAAGCTAACTTTCAATTAGGGGCTAACGCACTTGGCTATTTGACATCTGCAGTTCAAGCAGGGTTCATCACTGGGACATTGGTTTTTGCAGTACTTTGTCTAGCAGATAGATACTCTCCCTCCAAAGTTTTTGCTTTTTCTGCTTTTGGTGCAGCACTTTTGAACAGCGCACTGCTGTTAAGTAATGGAAGCTTATCTATATTGATCCTGCTTCGTTTTCTTACTGGATTTGCACTGGCAGGCATCTATCCAGTAGGGATGAAAATAGCAGCAGACTATCATGAGAAAGGTTTGGGAAAAGCACTTGGTTTTTTGGTGGGAGCTTTGGTATTAGGAACAGCTTTTCCACATTTGGTAAAATTGCTAAGTGGAGGCTTTCCTTGGCAAACCGTCTTATACGCTACTTCTCTGTTAGCTGCTTTAGGGGGTTTTTCAGTTTACTTCTTAGTTCCAGATGGGCCATTCAGAAAAATAAGTAGACAACTTGACTTATCCGTAATTTTTAAAATCTTTAAGCAGGCTCCTTTTCGGAAAGCCGCCTTTGGTTATTTTGGTCATATGTGGGAGTTATATGCGTTTTGGGCTTTTGTTCCAGTATTTATCCAGCACTATTTAAAGACTCACCAGTTAACTTATGATTCATCTCTATTATCATTTATTGTCATTGGCATTGGGAGTTTAGGCTGCGTAGCAGGAGGCTATATTGCCAACAAGAAAGGTAGTAAAAAAGTAGCTCTTATTGCCTTGATAGTATCAGGTATATTTTGCTTGATCTCCCCTATCATGACTGACCTACCATTTTTGTTGTTTTTATTCCTGCTTATACTTTGGGGAATAACAGTAATAGCAGATTCACCTCAGTTTTCTACCGTGGTAGCTCAATCAGCTCCCAAAGAAAACATCGGGTCAGCGTTGACCATTGTTAATTGTATCGGATTTTTACTCACCATTTTTAGTATTCAACTATTAAGTTCTCTTAATGCCTTAATTAACATTCGTTACTTATTTCTTGCATTGGCCATTGGTCCTATTTTTGGTGTGCTCAGTTTAGTGAAAAAGAGTAATATCCGTTCTTAATCCTTATAGGATTGAAGCAATTGCGACTTCTCATACGCTAAAAGTATCAGGTAATTCAGTACTACTTATTATTGGGATAAAGGAAGCCTTAATCATAATCCAAAATTTCATATCCCTCAAAATGAGTTACTTATACATTTTTTGTCCGCTAAATTATCAGAAAATTAGTTGATTGAACTTCAAAAGTCAATAGCTTCAGAATAACTAAACAATTAACTTTATATGAAAAAGAAAAGATTAAACCCGAATGATGCAATAGAAATTTGATACAAACCATAACTAACAGTCATTTATGATTTTCTCTTAAAAGTCTAATGCATCATTCGGATTAAAACTACGTGATCTTCAAGTAAAAAGCTTCATTACTAATGTAGATCAGCAGCAAAAAACAAACTGCCAAAGGTGGGAATGGAAGTGACACATATATTGTTTGTTGCTTCATTGATGACTCAGAAGCTTCTACCGGAAGACTCAAATATATTTCTAATCTTTGGCCAGTTTGCTAGTTAATAACAGTCTGATGATCGTTGATATTTAACTAAAAAGCATCAATAGTTTCAAGTGCTCAATTTGAAGATACTATCCTTATTTTTATTCATAAAAATGGCTCACCTAAAGTATTTAAGTGAGCCATTTTTAAATTAAAGCTTTTAATTATCAAGGCTTCAACCAAGCTTTCCTTATTTTCAATTGTTTTTCGGATGCGTTTGTTTTGAATTCTATAAAGTAAGGTTGCTTTCTCAATTCAGTCTCCGCTTTTGCTTTCAATTTTTTATTCTTCAACTTCCCTTTTATGGTTCTTTTCACAACCATTTTAACTTTGTCCCCTTCTTTTCCTTTGGTCACAAACTCTTGAAACAACGTATTCCCGTTTTCAATAGTCATTTCGTTACCATTAAAAGAAACAATGACATCTCCCTCTTGGTATCCCATCTTCTCCCCAAAACTATTCAATTTGCTTACATCTGAAATAAAGATTTCTCTATCCTCATTTACATTCAAAGATATTTGTCCAAGAGTAGGTACTGCAATTTCTTTTTCCTCTGCAAAGTCTACCCCAGCGTAATTTAAAATCTCTGTAAATGGCAGTCTTTTATTTCCAGCTACATGAGTCTTTAAAAAATCACCTAATTTTTTATTGGTTAATGCCTCTATTTTAGCAAACAACTCTTCATCTTTAAATGCTTTTTGGGTGCCATACTCACTAGACAAATCTCTCATCAACTGTTGTAAATCATATGAACCATTAGATTCATTTAATAAGATAAGGTCTGCACACATTGCGATCAGTGCTCCTTTTTCATAAACGTTGCCATACTGATCTTCATATTGATCTAATACATTTGCACTCATTTCTGTAAAAGCAAGGTCTCTGTTAAAGCGGCTAGACCCGAACATTTTTTCTCTGATAATTTCTAAAAACCTACCCTCCTCTATCAAGTCATACTTTACTTGTACGTGATTAGCAGCATATTCTGTCACCCCTTCGTATAACCATAAATGTTCTGACATTTCTGGTTCTATAAAATTGAAATCTCCAATTTGCTCTGCATGTACACTTAAAGGTGTTACAATGTGAAAAAATTCATGTGCTGCTACGTCTCTTACTACCTGCCCTATTCTTTCTACACCTGCTTCTGGCAAAAAGTATAAAGACGAATAAGAATGCTCTAATGCGCCATAGGAACCACTGTTAGATTGGCCTGAGAATAAATAAATTAGAAACGCATATTTCTTGATAGGTAGTGATCCCCCTAAATATTCTTTCTGAGCATTAAGTATCTCTTTCACTTCTCCCATTACCTCCTTTGAATTCAAAGTCTTATTTGGGCTATAAAGAGAAACTAAAATTTCTGCACCTCCTACATTGAGTGTTGTTGTGTCTGGCTCGGCATATAATACAGGGGCATCTGCTAAATCGAAGTAATTGGGTGCTTCAAAAGCATCTGTCGTTTTATCTATTTGTTTTCCAAACATAGAAGTGGCTCCATATAAACCTTCTTTGTGTTTAATAGTCAATTCAAATGGTATTTTATCATACCCTTTTAAATAACCCACAAACCCAAATGTATTTATTACAAATACATCCTTATCAGCTTCTATATTAGTGCCTCCCGGTTCAAAAACCACATTGTCTAATGTACTATCAAATGTATCATCTACCTTATAGGAAATCTTATAAAGTCGATTTGCGTTTTTAATCAACCATCTATTAGTTGTTAAATTTTCTACAACTAAAGTATCTCCATTTTCTGCATAAGCAGTAAAATCATTAACAAACCTTCCAAAATCCGAAATAGAATAAGTTCCAGGAACAATTTTAGGAATTTGAAACTCAATTTCTGATTCATTCACTTGAGGGGTGATCATCGTAATATTGACTTTATCGTCAACTACAGTCATCAGATCTATAGTTATCTTATTTGTTTTTTGAGCTATTAGTTCACTGCCAAGGAGCAGAAAAACTATAAGTACTAATAATTTAAATTTCATTTATTTTTATTTTGAAGTAGTTACAAATGTAGTTTTTACCTACCAAATCGTTTCCAAAACAGAAGAAAAATAGAAATGCAATGAAAAATCTTGTTTTCTAGATTAGTGAATTTCTTTCATTTTACTAGTAGAATTCTACTATACTAGCTTTCCCTATAAAATTTCAAGTGCCTAATTATCAGATATTTGAGTTTTACCTCGATGACTAGGTCAAACAAAACTCACATTTTCAACCTCATATTTCTACTAGCTTTGCCATGTAAGCAATGACAAATGAAATTATTAAATCACTATATAGACTCACAGATCAAACAGCACAAAAATGTTGTTTGCACTCTACTAGATGATTTAATTAGTCCAGATTTCATCATCATTAAAAATATCAGTCAACCATTTGCCTACACTTATAAAGAGAATAATATCTCTCAAACTAAACCAGATGTTCATTTAGTCATCGATAGAATTGGTAACATCACCCAATTAATACCATTTAATAAGCAAGTTTGTGGGGAGATCCATGGTTCATGGGGTATATATAAAAACATTAAATCGAGAGCCATCGTCATCGCCCTTGAGAACCATGGAAGACTCTGCAAGCAAGATGATAGTTTTATTTCTTGGGAGGGGACGGTACTGGAAAAAACTGACGTTTTTGAAGGTACCCACAGAAATGAAGATTCTCCTAATTACTGGGAGAAATACCCCAAAGGTCAAACACTAATTACGGAAAAGATTAACCAATGTCTTGTAACAACCTACAAGGTGAAGTGTATCCTCGGATACGAGGAGGTGTGTCCGGGTCTAAAAGTAGACCCGGGTCCTGCTTTTCCATTAGAAATCATGCGAAATAAGCTTGTAAAAAAGCAAGTTTCAACAAAAACCAATACTGGTTTAGATATACTAAATGTCACTAAAAAAATTGACCTTAGTTACATCTTGGCTGATAATGGTTTTGATTCAAATAATGGAAAGGAAGCTAAAATTATCAACATCAAACAGAAGAATGGTGGCTGGTATAAAGTAAATGTAGACTTGGGTGGATTTTTAAAAGAAGAATGGATAAACCTATGATACAGCGGAAAAAAAGTATAAACAGTCAAAAATTACGCTTAACATGGAAGTAAGTGATTATCTCAACCAGCCAGGATTGGATAAACTTATACAAGAAGCAAGGTTTATCAAAAGCTCTGGAAAACGATTTTCAGATGTGGAAGATGCAATTGGCCTTCAGTATGTGGATTTATTTTGTGAAGCTCAAGGCGTCACATTTATGTCCATTTTAGGATACTCATTCATATTGGAAGAAGCTGGAATCAGTTTTTTTAACTTGGGTGGAATCTCATCTGGGGCATTAAATGCGATGGTTGTCGCAGCACTTGGGCAGAAACAATATAAGTCCATTAGCATACTGAGGGCGTTTAATAAGTTTTCCATTAATGAGGATTCTGTTTTTCAGAACCCAAACAGGTCGACAAAATTAGTTAGGAAGGTCTCTCAATTGAGAAATCGTTTGTTCCAAAAAAACAATCAACCAAGTAAGCAGAATTATTCGAAACGGTTATGGATTTCTAAGGCACTGGAGGAATTGGGTATCAATACCATAAGTGATCTAAACAAAGCCATTAGCCAAAAACCCAATGGGTTGAAGCATATTTTCGGGGGTAATATCAATGACCTAAGTCCACGGTTAGCGATTATTACATCAGATATAAGTACACACACCAAAGTTGAAATGCCAAAGATGGCGGAACTATATTGGCATACCCCCGAAAGTGTTTCACCTGTTGAAATGATTATGGCTAGCACTGCTATCCCTTATTTTCAGGATCCATATATCTTAGAAGATATACCTAAAAATGGGGATAGCAGTCAACTAAACTGGATCAAATTAGCCAATTTCAGGAATGCTGTTCCAAAGAAAATTAGATTTATGGATGGGTCTATGATTTATCACCCTCCTTTTAATCTGTTCCATCGTAAAAATCAATTACCCCCTAGGATGCCTACTTTTTCAGTAATGGTATCACCTGATAAATCTAAAAGTGCATCTACTCATCCTTTTGCAAGTTCTTTGATCAATAGCACCAAAGAAAAAGCTGTTAAGCGCTTTTTAGATCGAAACCCGGAGTGCAAATCATTACTTACTCAGATCGATTTACCAGTAGATTGTGACATGATGAACTTCAATGTTTCAGATGAAGATAAATTGTATCTTTTTAAGCAAGGTGTAAAAGCAGGATTAGATTTCTTAGCAGATTTTGATTGGCCATCTTATAAGAGTAAAAGAATCATGGATGCTGATCAAAAATTAATTCAAGCAGCATTAGACGTGAGGTTTGCTTCATAGAAAACTCTATAAAAAAAATTAAAGGCTAAACTCGCTCAACTCTTACCGGTTGGACTACCCCCAACTAAACTCAAACAATCAGATAGATAGTCCTTATATCAATTAAGATATAAAACACCGTTTATCTTTCGGTTAATTTTTCATTCCGTTGCGTTAAAAAGCCGTCCACTAGCGCTGCGAGAGGTTCATTTTCTGCCTTGGCGGTCCCTCCTTCTTCAATAAAAACTACCTACAAAAGGGAAACAACTAATGAGGCTATCATTATCTGATCTCAACTAAAGAACCTTATCGTTTCATTAACCACTGTTTTCATGGCATTGGGCAATTCAGGTTTTTGATAAGGGTGAGACCCATTGAATACATGATTAGCATCTGGAACTATTAATAATTCAGCACTAGGACACCATTCCTTTAGGTGGTGAGCTGCAGAAACATCTACTGTTAAGTCATCCGTTCCATGACAGATCAAAAGAGGTTTGTCAAATTTAGTCAGCTGACCTTTTAAATGGAATCGTATCGAATTTTGTGCTATATCATTGAATAACTGATAGTATACGGGCATGTTTTGTTTGGTTCTTGCATTGGAAAAAAATTTTACACCGACTCTTTTCCATTCTTCCACATCAGTAGCATATCGGTCGGCTATATCGTCTATAGCTGCCCAGGTAACTACCTGTTCTATTTCAGTCTTTTCCGCTGAAGCTATTAATACAGATGCTCCACCTTTGCTATGCCCTATAATCTTTACTTGATTCGCTTCTATCCCTTTTGGTAGCGGGATCATTCCATTTTTCAATCCTTTTATAGTCCTTCCAATATCATTTATTTCATGAGAAAAATTATTATTCCCAAACGCTTCAAGATCAGAAAATTCCATTAAATTATCAGGTGTCGTACCATTGTGTGATAAATTGATCTTCATAAAAACAAAACCTTCTTTAGCAAAACGGTCACCAACTAAACTCCAGAAACCCCAGTCCTTAAAACCTTTGAAGCCATGAACAAACAACACAATTCCTTTGGCGAAATTTTTAGAATGCCATCTGATATCATAACTTATTGGTTTTTTCGCTTTTTCCTCTAGTACACCACTATGTAGAACAAATTCCTCCATTTTTATTTTGCCTTATATTTAATTCAAAAATAACAATGTGAAGATTAAATCGTTGTAAATTATAGTTTTAGTAAAGACATAACCTATTAAAGAATTAATGCTTTTGGAGTAGTATGATTTTTTATTTTAATGAAAGCATTTTTCATAGCATTCTATAATATTCCTGAAATTACTGCTTATTTTTGATCGATCTAAATGAATATCATGTATAAAAATTTGTTATTTTTCCTAGCCTTAGGTGCTGTTTTTCTTGGTTCATGTGGCGATGAAGAACCAGCTCCCGATTTAGCAAATGCAATTATAGGTTCTTGGAATCAAGTACTCTTTACAACAGATTGCTTAAATGATTCCCTCAATACTTCAAGAGAATTTGTATGTGATGATATGAACTGCCAAACATTCATTTTTGGTGATTCCACTGTGACATCCCGTAATATTACTAACGGAAATGTTTCCATGATCAGTGAATTTTATCGGATAACAGGCGATCAAATTGAATTTTGCAATAGCTTGGAATTTGATGGCATCTGTGATCCTGCTTTAACCATTTCTATCAGTAACAACAGACTAACCATAAGAGGCCCAAGAGATCCAGAGGATGACTGTGCTCCTGTGAGAGAGTTTGCGCAAGCCACAGGTATGGGCGGAAGTTAAGGAGTATTGCCACTCTTAAATTTTATTGCTAGGTTTCAATTTTCTCAAAAATTAATCAAACTTGAGCCCTGATAGGTATGCCCATGAAATTCGATAATTCATTTTTTTGAGTTTCATTACCCTTGGGTTAGATGAATCTTACCCAATCAAACTTTATTAGGCCTTATAGATTATCCTAATTTATTGATGAAATGACATTCACAAAATTATGGATGGTAAAACACACCTCCATTGACTGTTTATATGGAATTAAAATAAAGACGATTAGTTGCTGGTAAAAACACGCAGCAACGGCTTTATTTCAAAAATGATCAAGAGGAATGGATCTGTCCATAGTATATCATTCTCAATTACCTGTAATTCCAAAATATATTTTCATTTTCTATTCAGAGGATTCCTAATTCAATGATCCGCGTCTATCAGCTACACCTCGGTGTTCAAAAATAAAATCACCTATTTATTCGACAATTACGAAAAATATATTAAATTCGCTTTTGTCGAATAAATATTAACTCAATGAAAGGAAAGCATTTAGGGGAATTGGAAGAAATTGTATTGCTCATTGTAGCGGGGCTTTATGACAATGCTTATGGGGTTTTAATCAAAAAAGAACTGGAAGAACAGTGCAATAGAAAGATTACGATCAGCACAGTACATAATGTCCTCCAGAGATTACAAGAAAAAGATTATTTAAGTTCTAGGCATAGTGAACCCACCAAAGAGCGGGGAGGAAAACGAAAACTACTTTTCACCCTAACAGTAGCAGGTCAGAATGTGCTTTCACAGTCTAAAGACCTCCGTGATAAATTATGGAGCAATATTCCAAGTATTTCATTTAACCCACAATCATGAGAGATGTGCAACCTCCTAAATGGATCAACAGGCTACTCAGTAAAATGGTCAATGAGCAGTTATGGGAAAACATAGAAGGAGATCTTCATGAAATATTTTTAGAAGACTTAGCGGATATTGGAGAATCAAAGGCAAAAAGAAAATACATTTTAAATGGACTGGCATTTTTAAGGTTCAATAAGTTAAGAAAAGGCAAAAACTCACTTCAAGGATCCTTCCTTGGCAAAAAACAACACTCAATGGATTTATTTACAAACTACTTGAAAGTCTCTTGGAGAGACTTAAAACGTCACAAAACATTTACAGCTATAAATCTGATAGGTTTAGTTACTGGATTTACCGCCTGTTTAATGATTTTAGAATATGTATTTTACGAAACCGGTTTTGATAGTTTTCATCCAGATTATGAAGAAACTTACCGTGTAGTAAATGATCGCTATCAGCAAGGTAACCTTGTCCAACATGGGACAATTACTTATCCTATGGTAGGGCCTGCCATGGTCGCAGATTTTCCTGAAGTAGAAAGTTATACAAGGATGACCGTAGGTAGTAGGGATTATGTGAATAGAGGGGAAAACGTTTTTATGATAGAAAACTACTTATGGGCTGATGAACATTTTTTAGATTTCTTTGATTTTCCATTGCTCCATGGGGATAAAGCGACTGCATTAGATGAGCCTTACGAGGTCTTACTTACTGAAGGTTATGCGGAAAGGCTCTTAAAAAGTGGAGAAACCACCGCTGACCTAGTAGGAAAACCACTAGACGTTTTTGGTGGGTTTCACTGCAAAATATCTGGCATTTTGGACAATGTCCCTGAAAATTCCCATTTACAGTTTGACCTGCTTCTTTCTTTTGAGTCTATGGTGGAGCGGTCAAACAGAGCGACAGAAACTAGCTGGAACTGGTCTGATTTTTATCATTATGTCAAACTCAAAAAAGGAACAGACCGCCACACAGTAGAAGCTAAACTAGCTACTTTTAGCAATAAGTATTTTACGAGCGATGAAATCTCAGGGGGAGAAGAGAAATTTTGGCTTCAACCCTTAAACGAAGCACATCTTTACTCCGACTTTGAATATGAACTAGGTAAAACTAGCAACGGAAAAATTGTCTGGCTGATGCTTCTGGTTGCTTTAATGATTGTATTGATCGCTTGGATTAACTTCATGAACTTGTCAACTAGCAGGGCTGTTGAAAGAGCAAAAGAAGTAGGCATTAGGAAATCTCTGGGAGCTTTAAAAGGCCACCTCTTTTATCAGTTTCTATCTGAAGCTCTTTTGATTAATGGACTAGCGCTACTATTTTCTTTAGGGATTATTGTAGGCTTACAGGACTTCTATAATGATCTTACGGGTCTACCGCTCAGTATCTTCATGCTTTTCTCTAGCAGTATAAATAACATTCCATTCCTGCTCATTTTTCTATTCACCCTTTTCACTTGCTTACTTTTGGTCAGTGCACATCCTTCTCATATTTTATCTCGCTTTAAGACACAGGAGGTAATTAAGGGAAAATATTTTGTCTCAGGCAATTCCATTTGGTTTAGAAAGATGCTAGTGGTTATCCAGTTTGCAGCAGCCATTGTTTTAATCTCTGGAACTATCACTGTTTATCAGCAGATAGATTACATGCAAAAACAAGATTTAGGAATGGACATGGGCAATACTGTAGTTTTCTATGGCCCAAGGCTATCCAATACTGATAGCACCTTTATATCTGGGATGCCAGAATTCAAAAGTCAGGTAATGGGTATACCCGGTGTACTTTCAGTTACTACTTCTGGCAGAGTTTTTAGCATGCAAATGAGTCGTGATTTCCAAATCTCTGTCGTTAATAACCCCAGCATTAAAAACCTTACCTCAAATATCATGGCCATAGATTATGGTTTTATGGAACATTATGATATTGATCTATTAGCTGGGAGGCTCTTGAGAAAAAATGATCATCACATAGACTGGAGACAGGTTCATAATTTATTGATCAATGAATCTTCTTTAAAACAATATGGCTTCCCTGATGCCAGGTCCGCAATAGGTGAAAAAATAGTAGTCTCTAATAGACCATGGGAAATAGTAGGGGTAGTGGAAGATTTTCATCAACGTACCTTACATACATCTATAGAACCTATTGTCTTTATGCCCTATTATGGCAATAGCCATTATTATTCAGTGAAAATGGTAGAAGGGTTTTCCCAAAAAGAGGTACAACAAGTAGCAGATGTTTATCAAAAGTTTTACCCAGGTAATCACGTAGATTATTTTTATATGTCCGATTTTTATAATCAAGCCTACCAAACTGATGGTAAAGTCAAAAATATAGCACAGGTCTTTACCCTCATGGCCATTGTGATTGCCGTACTGGGTTTATATGGGCTAGTGCTCATTACCATCAGTAAACGAACTAAGGAAATAGCTGTAAGAAAAGTACTTGGGGCCAATATACGCCAAATGCTTTTTATCTTGGGCAAAGATTTCATTGCCCTTGTAGGACTAGCCATATTAATCAGTTTACCCATCAGTTACTATGCATTGAATCAATGGCTAGAAAATTATGAGTACAGAATAGGGATACAATGGCCTACTATGTTACTAGGAGCTATATCACTAGCAATCATCAGTCTATTGACTATTTTAGTGCAGGCTGGTAAAATTGCTAAAAACAATCCAGTGGACTCCCTAAAATCAGAGTAAAATCAACGATGGTTGGAATCTATTTGATAAATTTTTCCCCATAGGATCTTCCTTAGGAGACCCTGTGATACTGTTGTATATTTTCCTGACAATTCATAAGGTCTCTTGTAGAAGAATTTGTCCGGACAAAGTGTCTATCAATAAAGTATTAGGTTGAGTATAATGGAAAAAACAAAAATTCTAATAATCACACTTTTAAAGGAGGCCAATGGGATTCCATAGAGACAATCATTTTCATTCTTCCTATTTAATAGGTATTCATTTCATCTATGAATCAAATAATAAAAGGTATTAACCCCAAGGCAAGCCCTAGATCCCAGTTTCCGATGCAAGCATTGGGGAATTAAACCAGACTTAGTGTCCGCCGAAGCTCTAAGTGAAGGAGGATTAAAGTGTCCCCGTAGGGTCTTCCGCAGGAGACCCCGTGGCATTGACAGAACCTGACATCATAAAAAACCTGCTAATAACTTATCATCATTCCCTAAATAAACTTATAAACTAGATGAGTTCATCGGTTAATCAGCTTAAAATTTATATAATGCAACTTTCTGAATAACACATTAAAAATTAATATGAGAGCCCTTATCATTATTATATGATAATAAATATAGATCAAATAGATAAATCAAGCTATTATAGAGAACCACAAGATTGCTAAAAAACCAGTAACTTCCCGACAAATTATATAAAAAAAGTACAATTATGAGAAAGGTAATATTCACACTAACAACAGTTTTCATCATCGCAGTAGGTACTTCATCATGTACTTCAAGTACTGATAGTTTTGAGGAAGTAATAGAGGAAACGGAATTTGATTCAGGATTGACAGCAGTAACTGATGACAAAGAAGAAAACAGCGGTGGACCTAATTAAATATTGTTTTAACTCTTTAGCTTTTAAAAAGGGAAAAGAATCTTAATTAGTAATTTTAAAATAGATTAATTTATGAGAAAAGTAATATATACAATAGCAATAATTTTCATTTTGGCACTGGGCACATCTTCTTGTACTTCTAACTCATCTACCTTAGAAGAAGTAATGGAAGATACTCAATTTGACTCTAGCCCAAGCTCAACTACGGATGACAAAGAAGAAAATAATGGTGCTCCTGGCAAATAAAATAGACTTATAACAGGTTATTATTTAATAAAACACGTAATTGGCAGGTTTAATCACCTGCTTTTTACTATCTTTCACCATCCAACAAATAATGATCGACTTATGTCAACACTTTTGACATCCTATATATTCTTGGTAATGACCCTTACTCCTTCCATTAGTCCAGAGTCTATTGACAAGTTTAATAAGGAAACTATAAAGTTTATAGAAAATGACCCTAATGTAACTTTTGAACGTCTGGATTCAGTAATTCAAATGTCAAAAGACATTGAATACGGATATGGTGAAGCATATGCTTTGTATCTAAAAGGATATACACATAAAATTAATGATAATTCAGGTAAAGCCTTTTTATCCTATTTAAAGGCTCTTGATTTATTAAAGGGAATTGATAGCGATAGAGCAGCAGACACGAAATCAAGGCTTTTTATTGAAACAGGTTCTATACTTAGAGTGCATTTTAAGTATGATGAAGCAATAAAATATTATGACGAAGGAATAAAATTAGCAAAAGAATACTCTTTAGAACGTTGGATAATAGATATATCTTATAACAAAGGTTTCGCATTAGGAGAAATGGGAAATTTAGATCAAGCAATTAATTTGCTTCAGGAAACTCTAAATTTGGCAAAACGAGAAAATTCTGAACGCATGATTGTTAATTGTCTAAACCTAATAGGGTTGACATTTAGAGATAATCATCAGTATGATATGGCTAGAAGCTATTTTGAACAAATGCTTTCTTATGATTATCAGAAACTCAATAAATACAAGTATCATGGTAGAGCTTATCATAACATTGCAACTACCTATGTTCTTTCAGGAGATTTAACTACAGCAGAATCTTTTTATGATAAAGCTTTATTAGAAAAAAAACAGTACAAGAACGTTACAGGTCTTTTCATCACCCAGATAGATTTAGCAGATGTTTATTACCAAACTGGCAGAATAGACAAAGCCAATGAACTAGCCTCTGCAGGTATTGCAAAGTATGATCAGCTTTCACTTTCACCAGATTACTACAAAATATTTGACCTTCAGAAAAAAATAGCTGCAGCTAGAAATGATTTAGCAGGTGTAGTTGCTTTTTCAGATCAGTATGTAGTTGAGAACAATAAATTTTTAGATCAGCAAAAAGAATTAATTAAAATCAGGGATCAATTTAAAATGGAGATTTTGTCTGCCAGTTATTTTTCTAATCTACAGCGTGAAAGACGCATAGCAGATCTTTACACTTACATTTTATATGGACTGTTAGCCTTAGCAGCTGTAGTAGTAGCCAATAAGTCTTGGAACATGTGGCGCAAGAAACAACTGGAAAGAGATTTACAGCAAGCCTTCAATGATTTGGATGATATAGATAAGGTTTTGTAAAACGTACTTGTACATATTTCTTTACGCCAAAAATCAGGTAGTATTTATATTTCAAGCAGTTCATTAAATGTTTTTAGACAGAAACAACAGATAAAAGAGGTGATTTCATTAGTAATCCATATGATTTTTAACGATTTTATGAAAATCACTCCCCAATTCTGATAACTTTTTATCCATTTTGGTTTCTAAAAGTTTTAAAAGCGGAATCCCTGACCGGAAAGAGACGAAATAGAAATGCGGCTTAACTTGCTGTTGGAAGAAGTATTTGACACCAAATATAAAGAGGTCAATAGTTTTGCCAAAAAACTCATTAAGTACAAAAAACACTTATCCCCATTCTATACCATCATAATAGTACCTGCTGATAAAAACAGTTCGGAAAGAGCTATTAGAAAAATTAAGGTTAAGCAAAAAATGTCAGGCCAGTTTCGGTCTCTCAATGGAGTTCAACTCCTTGCCGTAATCAGGTCTGTCATCGACACCTTAATCAAACGATGGTTTAATAACCTTCAACTAATAGCTGATCCAGACCTGAGTAGTGACGAAAATGCAATTCATGCGACTTTTTGATGTTATATATCGAAAATTCACTCAATACCTCAAGAATAGCATCAAGATATCAGGCTAAAGGTTAAATCTTCTCAAGAGATAAAACATGCTTATCCAACTGCCTAGTTGATCAAAGTTCGCTCATCAAAAAAAAGAATTGAACACTTTCTGATTTTAGAAAAAAAGCCTTTAATTATCCTTTTAAATAGCTGAATAATGATTGATTAGCTATTTTATTATTTTACTTACCTATAATAATTAAACGATGAATTTAAAATTACGCTCCCTGAAAGTTGGAGTCTGTATGTTAATAATGCTGGCTTTTTCTTTTTCAGTCAATTCCCAAGATTTAAAAACACAAGCAGATTTTCAAAAAACCAAAAAGGATCAAGTTTACAAGAATCAAAAGATGTTTGATAGTAAAACTGGATCAACAAATTCTAAAACACCCCCTCAGCGACAAGCTGATAATGCGATTGAGAGAGCAGCATATGAATTTTCTAGATTAAAAAATCCCAAAACGGGAAAAATACCTACAGGGATAAGAAAAGCTGAACTTAAATTTTCTAATGGAATAAGTGTAGGGCATGGTTCTAGAAAACAACTAGCAACATCTTCAAAAGGTGATTTCTCAAACTGGAGAAATAGAGGTCCCTTCAATGTAGGGGGTAGAACAAGAGCTTTAGCCATAGACCGCAACAATGAAAATGTAATTCTAGCTGGAGGTGTTTCTGGAGGATTATGGCGAACTGAGAATGGTGGAGAAACCTGGAGAAAAGTAACTAGGACTTTTCAAAACCCTAGTATCACCGCTATTATTCAAGACCCAAGACCTTCTCGAAGTTTCACTTGGTATTATGCTTCAGGTGAGCGATTGGGTAATTCTGCTAGTGCAGGAGGTGCTTTCTATCAAGGAAGTGGTGTATATAAATCTCAAGATGGTGGACGTACTTGGGAATTATTAAGAGCAACAGCCAATACAAGTGTTGGGATATTTGATTCTAGTTTTGATTTAATCAACTCTATTGCTGTAAACCCAACTAATGGAGATCTTTACGTGGCTACTTTTAATGGGCTTTTCAGATCTCAAGATGGAGGTAATTCTTTTAGTGAAGTGTTAGCTGGTGGATTTGATAACACAGTAGAGGTAAGTATCACCTCTACTGGGATCATCTACGCAACCATTGATTCAGGAGGAATTCCTAACGCAGGTTTTTTTACTTCTACTGACGGAGATACCTGGACTGATATTACACCAGAAAACTTTATCCCTAACTTTGGTAGAACTGTAATGGGAATAGATCCTTCAAATGAAAACACAGTTTATTTCTTTACAAGAGATATTAATCCTTCAAATGAAGCTGTTCTATTTAGATATGATGCAACGGTCGATAATTTAAATGAGGCCTATACAGATTTAACGGTTAACCTACCTTTGAATTCAATTGGCGGTCCTATAGGAGACCTTGATTTACAAGGTGGTTATAATATGCTTGCAAAAGTACACCCTACTAATAGCAACATCGTTTTTGTTGGAGGTACTAATGTTTATAGATCTACGACAGGCTTTACTACGCCAGCAGCACAAGAGAGCTGGGTAGCGGGTTACTCTCCTATCAATAATGTTAGTTTATATACGAATCAACACCCAGATCAACATGCTTTAGTGTTCTATCCTTCAAATCCCAATAGGGCTTTATCTGGAAATGATGGAGGGGTTTTTATCACAGAAAACATCACTGCTACCAACCCTGGTATAGAACCTGTAGCTTGGGAATCTCTAAATAATGGGTACATTACTACACAACCATATCACGTTGCATTTGATCCTGCTGCAAATAGTGATGATTTAGTTGCTGGTTTTCAGGACAATGGTACTTGGTTTACTAATTCGATAGAATCAGATGCCATTTGGGAAAGTGATTTTGGTGGGGATGGTGCTTATTCTGCCATTGCGGATAATGGGCAAACTCGCTATGTTTCTTCGCAAAGAGGGAATGTATTTCGTTTCAATTTTGATGAAAATGGAGATTTTGCTTCTTTCACAAGAATAAGACCTGCTACAACTGGCTTTTCATTTATTAATCCATTTGTCTTAGATCCTAATAATGATAACATCATGTATATGCCTATAGGCAGCAGGGTATGGAGAAACAGAGATTTAGATCAAGTTCCTTTATTTTCAAATGGAGATGCGACGGTCAATTGGACTAACATAGCAAGTTCACAGACAGCTGATGGCTCTACGGTTACTTCTTTAGACTTATCTACTTTTCCAATAGCTAATAGGTTATATTATGGAACTAATTCTGGATTGGTTTACCGAATGGATAATGCTAATATTGACAACCAACCTATTGTAGATTTAACGAGTGGAAAAGGATTACCAGTAGGCTTTATCAATGATATAAATGTAGACCCTTCTGATGCTGACCGTGTTTTAATTACTTATTCTAACTACGGAATCCCAAGTTTATTTCTTACTGAAGATGGTGGAGATACATGGACTAATGTAAGTGGAAATTTAGAAGAGAATGTTGACGGTTCGGGCAATGGCCCTTCTATTAGAAGTACAGCATTTTTAGGAAGTCAAGGGAATCCTGGTTCTAGGATACAAAGAATTTTTGCAGCTACTAGTACTGGCTTATATTATACAGATCATTTTAATGGTCAATACACTGTTTGGAGAAAAGAAAATAATGTTTTTGGCAATGCGGTTGCAGATGAAGTTGTTACCAGAAAAGATGGTTTTATAGCGGTAGCTTCCCATGGCAGTGGTTTATTTAGTGCCCGTTTCCCAATCACAAGAAATCCTTTACCAACAGCTACTTTAAGTACAGCCTTTTTACTTGAGGACCTAAACCTCAATGAAAATAGTGATGACAGGCAAATAGATATTTCTGGCTTGTTTGTACAAAGTCAGGGTTTACCAATAAACATTGAACTAACAAACTCAAACCCAGAGCTTGTAACTGCTGTTCTATCAGGTAATACAATTAGTTTGTCATTTGCTGAAAACTCTATTGGAGAAGCCTCAATAGGATTAATAGCATCTTCTGGTGAAGAGCAAGTCTCTGAAGGGTTTACAATAACTATTGCTCAACCCCCAATTTTTGAACAGAATGATGTGATCATTAGTTCAGCCCCTTCCCAAAACTTCTTGGATTTTAGTGCATTAGCACAAGCTGCTGATGACTTTACAATCCCTGAAGGAAATACTTGGAACATAGAAAGAATAGTAGCTTTTGGTGGTGCAAATGGCAGCCCTATCTTTAATAGTGCAACTATTGCTATATTTAATGACAATGGAGGTACACCAGGGGAAGAGGTTTATAATAGTGGAGATATTTTACCGATATCTGATTTAGATAATTCGAATTTAAATATTGAATTACCTGAAGCTGTAACCTTGGAAAGTGGGGATTACTGGATTTCTATCTATGTTAATCTAGCTTTTGGAACTGGTAATCAATGGTTCTGGTCTTCAGAAAGTAATAAAATAGGCGAAGTTACCCAATTTAGGGATGTTGCTAACCTTTTTGGAACTGGAGCTATTGATTGGACACCAACTACTATTGCGTTTGGTAGAGAACCACTTGATCAGAATTTCCAGATTTTTGGCGATATCATAGGAACAGAAGTAAATGATAGTAATGTTCAAGAAGCTGCTTTAGCAACATTAGACACGAATCTTAATTCATTAGCATGGCCAAATCCTTCTACAGGGAGCTTTAATTTTGATTTTAGAGCAATTACAGAAGAAGAAGAAGTTTCGATTTATGTATTTGACCTATCTGGCAATGTAGTTCATAATCAAGGAGAATTAGGTACTGATAACCAGTACACTTGGGATGCTTCTGGGATGGCCTCAGGTTTATATTTTGTAAAAATAGAAGGAATCAAAACTTCTAAAAGTTTTAAAATCATCAAGAACTAACTTAATAATTTAGAAGGTCGAGGCTATTTGAAATCTATTACTCAAGTAGTCTCGATCTTTTTAAAATTATAAAAAGGATTAGCTTAACTACTGTCTATGGAAAATTCTTTCTTTTGATGGTTTTTTCAATTCTATAGGGAATCAATTTGAGCTTTGCACTCAAACCTCCAATGCCACATTTAAAAATGATGCTATTTCACCTGTACCTATTACTCTACTTCCCTCACAAAACTTAAAACGTTGACCAATATGTAATTTTCCTTTCATCAAGTCAGAAGAAAGGACGGTGATTTCAGCTTTAACTCTATCCCCTGGATTTACCTCTTCTTTATCTAAAAAAACTTGTTGCCCTGAAGTCAGTAAATCAGGAATGCCGTCAAACTCAATATGAGGCCGGTAATTAGAAAATACTTTAGTTGTTCTACCACCTTCTTCTGTAGTCTTATATTGAAGTTTAGCGATAAAATCTGGTGACTTTGGAAATGGCATGTAATGAACCAACCCCGACCCAAGGGTACGGGGTATCTCTATCGGCCAAAAGCTTTTTTATCGACTCAAGAGTCGGGGAATTAATATCCCTTAGGGATTAAATAGTTAATAGCCCAATATATGAAAATAGGATGTTAATTTAAATTCTAATCGATTTGATATAAAGAAGAATCCAAACGATCTCATTAACTAAACGTACCTATTTTAAACAATAAGCTGTACTTTTAGCCAAATTATTGATCATGCAAAAAATCTGTTGGCTGATCTGCACTGTTTTGTTATTTACACAACAGCTAGCTGCGCAGCAATACAATTTTAAAAATTTTTCTTTTGAAGATGGTCTGACGGAATCAAATATCAGTGCTATCTGTGAAGATAAAGGCGGTAATCTTTGGATAGGTACCTTAGGAGGTGGGCTATTCAAATATGATGGCTATTCATTTAAAAATTTTCAGGAGGCAAATGGCCTCCCTAGTAACAAGGTACATGCTGTTTTTACGGATCAATCGGGAAAACTCTGGGCTGGTACTGAGCTAGGGCTTGTTTTATATGATGGAAGTGGGTTTAGTTCTGCAAGCCCTCTTAGTATTTTAGCCGATAAAAAAATCACAGCCATCATAGAAAACCCTCAAACGAAAGAATTATGGTTTGGGACAGGTAACCATGGTCTTTACCGGTATAGAAGAAGTAAAATCACTAATTATACAATAAAGAATGACCTAGCAAGTACTCAAATAAACTGTTTGTATTTTGATCAAAAAGGCACTTTATGGGTAGGTACAGAAAAAGGAGTTGCCCGGTTTAATAGTAAGAACTTCACAAAATATTACCGTAGTGATGGCTTGGTATCTAATAGCATAAAAGCAATAGCTCAAGATAAGGACGGAAATCTTTGGTTTGGCTCATCTGATAGAGGAATCAGCAAATTTGACCAGATTGAATTTACCACTTTCAATTCTTCTCATGGCTTACCTAGTAATTATGTAAATGCCATTATCAAAGATCAAAAGGATAATTTGTGGATTGGAACTTCTAAGGGGATCAGTAAATTTCACGACAATGAATTTACCACTTTCAACAAAGAGGTAGGACAAGTACGAAATAATGTATCTATAATTTATGAAGACCAAACTAGTAATCTTTGGTTTGGAACTACAGGAAGGGGATTGGATAAATTGGATAGTGAAAAATTCGTTCACTATATTGAAAATGACCAGATGGGCAGACGGGTATATGCAATTACTCAAGCTATAAACGGAAATATGATTTATGCTACCTCAAGAGGAGGGGTTACTGGATTTGATGGTCGAAATTATTCATTACTTAAAGGCTCGCAAGGCTTTACTTCTTCACAGGTTCAATCTTTGTATTACAGCCCAGACAGTACTTTATGGATAGGTACTAAAGATGATGGTGCCTTTAAATTTGGAAGGGATGGGTTTACGAAACTTTCTGTTTTGGAGGGGCTTAAAAGTAATAACATCAATGGCTTTGCTGTAGGATCACTGAATAACCTATGGATTGCCACGTCTGACAGTGGTCTATCAGTTATTCCACTGAAGACAGACTCTTTGACTGAAATTCTTAATTTTACCACAGCACATGGATTGATCAGTAATAACATCAATGTCATTACTGCAGACTTAGATGGGAACATCTGGATAGGTACTGAAGATGCAGGTTTGTTAAAACTTACATTAAGCATACAGTTAGATTCCTTATTACCAGCCATCAAACAATACTCTGTAGTAGAAGGGCTTAGTAGTAACTCGGTGAAAAGTATTCTGATAGATGAAAAGAACAGGGTTTATGCTGGGACTAGTGGTGGTGGAATTAATATATTGGCTGGGAAGGATATTTTCAAAATATCTAAAGGTGATGGGCTGTCTTCCAATAACATTTATTCCTTGGTGTTTGATAATCAAAATAAACTTTGGGCAGGAACTGAAAGAGGGGTGGAAAGAATTACTTTTAACAAAGACCTATCTGTTAAAGTGATTAGTTATTATGGAAATGAGGATGGTTTTAAAGGAATTGAAGTTTATAAAAATGCTTCTCAAAGAGATACTGAAGGAAATATTTGGTTTGGTACAGTGAATGGTGTCATCAAGTACAACCCTAAAGAAGACTTGGCTGTAAATGTTATCCCTAAAATACAGTTGACCGGGATTAAGCTTTTCTTTGACAATATAGAGGATACGCCATTTGTAGATTCAACGGCAAGTAATTTTCCTATCCCTGATCAATTAGTCCTTCCCTTTGATCAGAATAACTTGTCTTTTGAATTTAGTGGGACTTATTTAAGAAATCCAGATGCTGTTAGGTATAAGTGGATGATGGAAGGTGTTAACGATGAATGGTCTCCACCACTTGACAGACGAGATGCTACTTTTTCTAACCTATCTCCGGGATCTTATACCTTTAAAGTTATTTCAGGAAATGAACATGGCTTTTGGAATGAGAAACCTGCAGTTTTTAACTTCCAAATACTCCCTCCACCATGGAAAGAATGGTGGGTAATGCCTTCGGCAATTTCATTACTGATTCTTATAATTTCTTTGATAGTCTATCAAAGGTTTAAGCGTATTAAAACAAAAAATAGAGTAGAGAAAGAACGCTTAATGATGGAAAAAAATATCATTGAACTAGAGCAAGAAGCTGCTAGGTTACAGATGAACCCTCATTTTATTTTTAATTCACTTAACTCTATCCAAGGTTTTATTGCCACCAATGATCCATTTCAAGCTAAACGTTATTTAGCAAAATTTGCACGATTGATGAGACTCATTTTAGAAAATGCCCGAGAAGAGTATATTCCCCTTCAAAATGAAGTAGATATCCTAGAAAATTACTTGGCTCTTGAAAAATTAAGTACCAATGGCAAGTTTGATTTCACAATTACCTTAGAGGATTCTATAGCGCCAGATAACACGGAAATTCCACCTATGATGATTCAACCATTTGTTGAAAATGCAATCATTCATGGAGTTAAAAAGAAAAAAGGGGCTGGGCAGATTGATTTGGTATTTAAGATAGTGGGTGAAAGAATTATCTGCCAGATTAAAGACGATGGTATTGGAAGGAAAGCAAGTAAAGAGACGAATAATGTGAAACAAAAAAATCATAAGTCTACAGGTATTCTAGTTACTAAAATGAGGTTAGCACAATTCAAAAAACTAACAGGAATCAATGCTGGAGTAAAAATTATTGATTTAATGGAAAATGATGAAGCTATGGGAACCGAGGTAGTAATTACTATGCCATTTGAGGCTTATTGATTTTTCTAAATTAACCATGGAAATTGATTTCAACTTTGAAATCCTAATTGGATACTTTTCATTTTAATCTAATATCTTTACTAGATGTACAAAGCTTTAATCATCGATGACATTGATAACTCTAGAGCCACGTTGGCTCATGATTTAGCAGAGTATTGCCCCAGTATCCAAGTAATAGGTGAAGCAAATGGTGTAGAGAGTGGTATCCAAGAGATTGCTGATAAAGAGCCAGATGTAGTTTTTCTTGATATTCAAATGGGTGATGGTACAGGGTTTGATATGTTGGAGCAATTGGGAAATTTTGACTTCCAAGTCATTTTTACCACAGCATTAGATTCCTTCGGGATAAAAGCAATTAAGTTTAGTGCTTTAGACTACCTACTTAAACCAATCGATCCTGATGAACTAATTCAAGCAGTACAGAAATTGAAGCAAGACACTTCATCAGAAAATGTGAAAGATAGTATCTCACTTTTATTGGAAAATATGAGGGATATTAAACCAGATAATAAAAGGATCGCATTAAGTAGTGCAGAAAAAATCCACATGGTTTATGTGAAAGATATTATACGTTGTGAATCACAAGGAGCTTATACGATTTTTTATTTAACTAATAAAGAGCAGATTTTGGTTACTAAAAACCTTAAAGAATATGAACAACTATTAGGAGAACATTCCTTTATCAGGGTACACCATTCACACTTGATTAATTTTTCTTATCTAAAAGAGTATGTAAAGAAAGAAGGTGGATATGCTATCATGACAGACCTCTCACAAGTTCCAGTTTCATTTAGAAAAAGGAATAATCTCTTGGACATGATTGGAGGATAATGTAATCATTTGCATTAGATGCAGAGCCTAATTAATAATCATCTAGCCACTTAAACCCTGATTTCCTACTCATCATAATGGAGACTATGCCTGCATTACAAATAAAAGCCTAAGTAATGATCTAATACTAATTTATATATAAAACAGCGTTTACCTTCCTGTCATTTTCATTGTAATGCGTTAAAAAACCTTCCTCTAGTGCTGCTAGAGGTTCATTTTTTGCCTTGATGACTCCACCTTCTTCAATAAAAAGTTACCTGCAAATATAATACGCTCTTTTATACTTAAATCGGTAAAACAGCTATCTATGACTTCTCTTAAAAGTCTAATGCGTAAATGTAGGCTTATCCCGTGTTAAAAAGTCTATTCCGATCATAAGTTTCTTAATCACAACTAGTATAAACATCATTAAAGTTTAAACTGTTTAAGAAATAGTAAATTATTTGGATAAACTGTCATGTACGTATATAATGTTTGACATTTTTTCGTTGAATGAGTAAGATTGTTGGTAAAATTCCTTAATTTAAGGATCTAATACATTTAAATAGTGTATTAATTACCATTATCAGCTATAGTATCCTTTTACGCATTTGTTGAAAGAAATATGATCGACGTAACATCGTACCAGAAAAATATTACTGAATTCCCAGTTAGAAAAATTGAGAATGTATTCTTACCAACTTCAATTCAAGATTTGAAAGAGGTTGTTCTTTGGGCTAACGAAAATAAGATACAGATCTCTCCTATTTCAACAGGACATAATTGGGGGTTGGGTTCCAAATTGCCAGTCAATGACGCGGCTATAATAGATTTACATAAGCTGGATAAGGTTCTTGATGTAAATGTTGAATTAGCTTACGCTAGAGTACAACCAGGAGTAACACAGAAGCAGCTTTATGACTACCTAGAGGAACACGCTCCATCACTTATGCTAAACGTTACTGGTAGTGATGCTCATTCATCTATTATAGGTAATATGATGGAGAGGGGATCTGGTAAAAACGGCCATAGAGCGGATGATTTACGTGAATTGAAAGTACTGTTAGCCAATGGAGACGAGATATCTACAGGGTTTGGTTCTATGAGGAGTAAGGGGAATCTTTCATATTATAAGTATGGACTTGGCCCAGATCTAACGCATTTATTTACACAATCAAATTTTGGAATAATAACAGAAGCAGTAATTAATTTGATCCCAAAACAACCTTTTAGTTTACATTTAATAAAGATAGATAAAGAGCAATTGGGTACTTTTATTGCAACATATGCAGAACAAAACAAGAAAGACATTGTTAACTGCTCTTTGGAAATAGATAGCCATAATGATCCAAAAATACATGAGTTGTTTAGCAAAAGAGAAGATATAAGACAAGAATCTTGGTATGCATGGTTTGTTATTTATGGAGAAAAACCGTTACGCACAATAAAAACAGAAACACTCTTGCATGCACTTCAAAAATGTTCAGTTGAAGTTAAGGAATATCATTCTGAAGAAGATCAATCAGGTGAGCTATTACCAGTAACAGCACGAATGAAAAGATATAGTGGTGAGCCATGTGATGAAACACTATTGTCTTGGGCAAATGCCTTTGGCATTAAAATGACACCAAACGATGTAGACATAGATAAATACAAAAGTGTACCAGGATTCAGGTGTGTCTTACCTGTGGTACCTTTTACAAAAGACGCAGCTATGGTAATCAATAAAATAAAAGATTTTACTATTGATTGGGGCCTAGATCCCGTTTTTTCAATCATCGCATTAAATAAATATTCATTGGAAGTATTTGTTAGAGTTCATTTTGATAGAAATAACCAAGAAGAAATTACCAAAGCTTCACAATGGGCTAAAGCATTACTGTCCAAATTGAGAGAGTTTGATATTTTTCCATATAGGCTAGATATAGAAAATATGGAATCGTATTTGAAAATGCATGATTACCCAGAATTGAAATTTATCAGCGACCTAAAGAATGTTTTTGACCACCACCATATTCTATCAAAAGGTAGGTATGTTGTTTAAGATTAAAGATTAATACTGATTACGTAAATTATTTTTATTACGCATTTTTAAATTACTAATTATTATGATTGTACTAACTCAAGAAGACGTTAATGCTAAATTGCATGAAGAATTTTATGTAGGAGTAGAAAAATTTGCTTATAATCCTCTTCATGAAAAATTAAGAGGTAAATCCTCCGTAGAAGAGAAAATGAAATTCATTCCAAAAATGCTATTTTTTGTATTAGGTTTTAAAGACCTAATGGAAATGGTTCGTTATGAGTATCCACAAAGTGAAATGGAAGAAAGTATCAACACACACAGTGATGAAGATAATTATCACTGGAAATGGTATCTAAATGATTTAGAAACTATTGCTTCCAGTTTTAGTGCTCAGAAAGCAATGGATCTTCCCAAAGAAGTCTGGGATGATAGTTCTTATGAAGTGAGGCAGACTATTTATCTTTTTGCAAGGCATATTCAAAATTTCAATAACCCAGTGGCTAGAATGCTAATGATTGAAGTATTGGAAATGACCTTTGATAAATTCAAGGAAGCAATTCACCCTGTTTTGAAAGAACATGATCTTTATGATAAACTTCATTATTTTGGCAAACTTCATGAAGAAAGCGAAGAAGGGCACACTACAGGTATTAGTGATGATGAGATAATGGACTTAGTTAATCAGTTACCTGATGAATACAAGAAGGACATGATCATTATTGTTAATCAGTTATTTGAACAAATGTATAAGATGGCAGATAACTGGTCGAAGGCATAATTGCATTATTATTATCATATGATAAAAGGTGTTTATACGAATGCAAAAAGTATAAGCTCCTTTTTTTTTACATTGTCGAAAGACTTGCTATTTTCATCGAAAAAGTGACTCCATTAATAGTGATTTACCCCCTTTAAACTTTGCTGTTTTCTTTCAATGGAATTATATTACTCATCGTTTTAATTAGCTAAAGATAAAATAGATTAATAATTATGGCAGAATATAAAGCATTTGAACCCGGTGTTGAGGTGATAGGTCAATCAATGATGGTAACTATCAAATCCTTTCCTTCTTATATGAAAGATAAAGCCTTAGAAATTTTGGCAGAAAATGGGCTCAAGGATATTAAGCCGGAGAAATGGTATAGCCAGCAAAGTGTATTAGATTCACAGAAAATCATTGCAGAAAAGTTTGGATCCAATACCTTATTCATGATTGGAAAGAATGTTCCTGAAAATGCCATTTTCCCTCCTGGAATTGATAGTATTGAAAAAGCTTTGAATATGCTAGACATGGCTTATAAAATGAATCATAGAGGTGGAGATTTTGGTTTTTATAAATTGAGTGAACATGATAAGACCAATAAAAAACTAATTTTACATTGCAGAAACCCTTATCCAGAAGAATTAGATAAAGGATTAATCACTGCTTTAGCCCGTAAATTTGAAGCGGCAGTTGTAGTAGAATTGGCCCCAGGCAAACCTTCCAGAAAAGATGGAGCAGATGATAGTTGGTATGAAATTACTTATAAGTAGGTATTTTTTAATTACTTGATTTTTGCAGTATTGGAACCCCTGAGATGAAAGGGGTTTTTTGTGTACTTGACTTAACCTAGGGATATTAATTCCCCTATTCGAGCACCTTCAAATTCTTCAGTTAGTACTAAAGGATGCTGAGTTGACCAATGAACCCAACCCATTGGTACTGAGAAATTTACGGAGCTCTCAGAACGGTAAGGGTGTATCTATGGGCAATCATTTAATAATTCACTCAGCGCCACCGCAAAGGAGCATTAGTGCCCGCTGAAGAGTCGGGATGTCAAACCGATTAATATCTATAGAGAATGAACCAACCCCGACCCAAGGGTACGGGGTATCTATGGGCAATAATTTAATGATCGACTCTAGAGTCGGGGAATTAATATCCCTTAGGGATTAAAATTTTCAGTTGCGACAAGGGAATCTCTTTGAGGCGATCACATATCCAACCATTTAGAAACTATCTGAGTCTATTAGTTACTAAACTTTCTGAAAAATGATTTTGAACCGTATCATTATATTGATTTTCTGTAGCTCTTTCTTACTCTCCTGTGTAGAAGATGACGGATCACGAGCTAGCAGACCAAGTGGTTCGGTAAATGGGATGTCACCTATCTATCAAAGCGAAGAAATAGCTTATCAAATATCCGTCTCTGAAGCCAAAGACATAGTAAATCCAGGAAAGATCTTTACTTATCAGAACTTTCTGATAGTCACCATAATCAATGAAGGTTTTCACCTCATTGATAATACTAACCCTTCAAACCCTAACAACATGTTGTTTGTCAATATACCTGGCAATACAGACATTGCGGTTAAAGATGGTGTGTTTTTTGCTAATAATTACAATGACATGATATCTTTCAAGTTAGAAAGTAATGGAGGAATTTCTCTTATTGAAAGACTTTCCGATGCGATGCAGAACGGTCTTGCACCTCCTGGTAACAACATTTATTTTGAATGTGTGGATCCTTCAAGAGGGGTAGTAGTAGGTTGGGAGTCAAGAATTTTAAATAGACCAAGATGTTTCAAACAATAAAAACTAACCTTTTAAGTTGCTTATTTCTTTTAACATTTTTGTCTAGTTGTATAGAAAGCAACTTTAACGATTTTAATGTAGGGGGAAATACATCCAGTGGAGGATCATTGGCCAGTTTCACTATAGTAAATAATCATTTATATGCAGTTAACTCAACCAGCATTATCCCTATTGATATTTCAGATTTAGCTAAACCGGAACCATTGGAAATAGTGACTATTGGTACGGGTATAGAAACAATATTTCCCTATAAAGATCAACTTTTTATAGGATCTAACAGTGCTTTATTTATTTATGATATTTCAGATCCTGAAGTTCCTGTTAGGACTACATTCTTTCAGCATGCCACGGGCTGTGACCCCGTTGTGGTGAAAGATGACTATGCCTATGTTACCATACGTGATGGAGTATCTTGCAACAATTTCTTTCGACTAAATGTGTTAGATATTATTAATGTAGCAGATCCTTTTAATACCTTTTTAGTAAGGGAAATACCACTTACTAATCCAAGAGGGCTAGCAACAGGGTGCAATGATAAACTATTTGTTTGTGATGGTCCTTCTGGCTTGCTTCAGTTTGACATAACAGACCCTGAAGATCCAGTATTAGATACTACCTATGCCCAATTTACTGCTAATGATGTACTAATAAGAGATGATCTATTAATATTAACGGGAGCAGATGGTATTTACCAATTCCGATGTACTGACGAAGAGTTGCTGCTCCTTAGTAATGTCCCGATAAGTTTGTAACCCGACGGCCTAAAATTTTTATTTGTGGAGAAAATATCTTCACTTAGTGCTAGAATAACAACGAACTATGAAAAATACTTGGTATCATGTTTTTGTTGCACTTTTTTTGTGTTACGGGTGTAACAATCAATCGGGCAATCAGTCTACTGTAAAGGAAAAAGAAAGTGAGCCGCAAATTTTAAACCCTGCCTCACCTGGTTTTAACTTAGATGAATCTGACGAGCAAGCGATAAAGATTGCGGATGAAGTCATGCAACAGATGGGTGGAAGACAAGCATGGGATAATATGAAAACACTTTCATGGAATTTTTTTGGTGCAAGAAAGTTAGTTTGGGATAAGCCAAGTGGTAATGTCAACATAGATTTTCTAAATTCACCGAAACCTTTGAGAATAGCTTTAAATATTCATGACTCTACTAAAGTACAGTTGGATATGGATGGAAAAAATATCAACCACCCAGATTCGTTAGCTAAATATGGCAAAATTGGTAAGTCTGTCTGGATTAATGATTCTTACTGGGTGGTGATGCCTTTTAAACTTAAAGACTCAGGTGTTACACTTCAATATGCAAGGCAAGACACGACACTAACTGGGGAAATGGCACATGTTTTGCAATTAACTTTTACAGAGGTAGGAGATACTCCTCAAAATAAATACGAAGTATATGTTTCCAAGGAAAGGAAATTAGTTGCTCAATGGGCATTTTTCCGTGAAAAAGATCAAGAGAAACCGATCTTTAACCGACCTTGGGATGATTATAAAGATTATAATGGTTTGCTACTGGCTTCTGAGAGAGGCCCACGTGATATTACTGAGTTAAATGTAGCTGATAAACCAATGGATAAGCTGTTTAACTTTTAAATAGAAAAGAAATTTATGAAAAAGAAAATAATATTAAGTGCAGTGCTATTGTTTGTAGTCTGCCTAAGTACGATCGCTGATTCAAATGAAGAAGAAAGATTAGCAAGCCCTGGCCTTAAATTAGTTGCGCTGAGCAAAACCAGTAGCGGTGATGCTGGATCACCTACTACCATGTTTATTGGCGAATCAGAATTGGTATTGCAAGCAGTTCAAGGGAGTAATAAAGTGACCATTACATTTGATGCAAATACGAATGTGATTACCCTAATAGATCACCAGAAAAAGCAATACAGCATATTTCGTGAAAAGGAACTACAGGAAATAAGCGAACAATTAAATTCCATGAAAGCTATTGCAAAAGCATTCTTTGAAAATATGCCTGAAGAACAAAAAGAAAAATTAGCTCCTTTAGTGAATGGTAAGCCGAAAGGGATTTCCTACAAAACAGGAGTCAATGGTGTTAAAATTAATAATTGGAAGACTACTGAATACAAGGCTACTTACGAACAAGGAAAACGATTATTTGATACTAATATTGTTGACTTTAGTGTATTGGGAATCAAACAAAATGATATTGCTGCAGTGACCAAGTTGGCAACCCTACTGGATAAATACCTTGCAGGTATAGAAGGGATGATCCCCGGGGCTTCAGTATTTAGCAATTTATCAGGAAAGGATAACCCAATGTTTAGCAAAGGGATTCCGGTAAAAACGGTCAGTTATAATAGTAAAGGCTCGGCAAGTGCTGAATTGATTGTTTCGAAAGCGGAAAAGGTAAATTTTTCACTGAGTGAATTCAAGGCACCTGCAAACTATAAGCAAATCAGCTTCCAATTACAGAATCCGATGGGAAGGTAATTTTGGAGGAAGTACTTTATCAAACATACAAAAGCCCTGTAGGTACACTTTTACTTTCAAGTGATGGTGAAGCACTTACAGGGCTTTCTTTTAGGCAACAAAATGAGATTTCTATTTGTGAATTACCTCTTTTTGATCAAGTGATCAAACAGTTGGATGAGTATTTTGAAGGAGTAAGAAAAGCTTTCGACTTACCCTTGAAAAATGAAGGAACCATTTTTCAACAGCGGGTTTGGGAGGAAGTTGCTAAAATCCCGTATGGTACTTCTGTTACCTATAAAGACCTTTCAATCGCACTGGGAGATATGAAGGCAATAAGAGCAGTAGGGACTGCCAATGGTAAAAACAACTTAGCTATTATTATACCTTGTCATCGGGTCATTGGGTCAGACGGATCTCTAACAGGTTATGCCTGGGGCATAGATAAAAAGCAATGGTTGTTACGTCATGAAAGTCATCCAAACTATAAATACGAACAGCTAAGCATATTCTAGTTAAATAGGTTATATTGAATTCCAAAATGTCGGATTCGCAATAAGGTCTTCTGCAAGAGACCTTGTTGCCATTTAGATGAGTAACAGATAGAATGGGATCATGAAAAATAAGGCTGTCAAACTTTAATCAAGCAGGATTGGTGAGACTAAAAACGCAAGGTCTCTTGCAGAAGACCTTGCTTAGACGAAAGTCATCCAAACTATAAATACGAACAAATAAGCATGTTCTAGTTAAATAGGTTATCGATTTAGGCACTTAATAAATAGGATATATTAGTTTGCTAAAATGCCGGATTCGCAATAAGGTCTTCTGCAAGAGACCTTGTTGCCATTTAGATGAGTCACAGATAGGATGGAATCATGAAAAATAAGGTGCCAAGCTTTAATCAACCAGGATTGGTGAGACTAAAAAACGCAAGGTCTCTTGCAGAAGACCTTGCTTAGACGAAAGTCATCCAAACTATAAATACGAACAGCTAAGCATATTCTAGTTAAATAGGTTATATTGAATTCCAAAATGTCGGATTCGCAATAAGGTCTTCTGCAAGAGACCTTGTTGCCATTTAGATGAGCAACAAATAGGATGGGATCATGAAAAATAAGGTGCCAAGCTTTAATCAAACAGGATTGGTGAGAATAAAAAACGCAAAGCCTCTTGCAGCAGACCTTGCTTAAACGAAATCTTAAATAGATCAATTGATTAAACTGATTATCAACTTAAACTCCCTATTTCGCTTATTGATTTAGGCACTTAATAAATATGATGTATTGATTTCCAAAATGCCGGATTCGCAATAAGGTCTTCTGCAAGAGACCTTGTTGCCTTTTAAGCAACAGATAGGATGGGATCATGAAAAATAGGGTGTTAAGCTTTAAACAACCAGTATTGGTGAGACTAAAAAACGCAAGGTCTCTTGCAGAAGACCTTGCTTAGACGAAGCCTTAAATAGATC
>CALGOB010000264.1 GCA_937958005.1 uncultured Cyclobacteriaceae bacterium | reverse complement strand
GGATTATATTAATTGGTATAATAACAAAAGATTACATTCTTCTTTAGGATATCTCTCCCCTTTAGAGATGGAAGTAAAATTAAGAGGGTTTAGAAAATTAGTGGCTTAGAAAATTAGTCCCAAATTTACTAGGAAGTCCATATTAATTCCCTTGGCCGGACACCCTGACTTTGAGTCGATCAATAAATTGTTGCTCATAGATACCCCGTGCCCTTGGGTCGGGGTTGGTTCATTTAGCAATTTCCTGTGGGGAATATTTTGGTTTATAAAGGCTATTTGAAAGATTCTAGAGATATACCCTATGATATTCTAAAATACTGAAGGCGAATCTGGTTAAAAATGATCAAGGCAAACTTGATACCTATTTGTTCCGAACTCAGGTTCTATGGTGGTTTTACAGTGGTTGAAAGACCGTTGGACTTCTGTGTTATCTTCTGTATCCCCGCCTTTAATAATGAATGATTTATTGCTGTCTAGGCTAGTAGTGAAGCTTTTAATACTGAGGTCTGTTAAGGTTAATTTTCTAGGTTTCATATAAGTAGTTATTACGAATTGATAATTAAATAATCAAAAGACATAGATTATATCATTTGCTAGTAAATGGACATTATCACGGTTGGTTTTGTCTAGATCAAACTCTTTCTAAATTCTACTTTCCTGAGCCTATCAAGGTAATTATGAATTCATAATCCTACTTTGTCATCTTAGAAAAATAGGTATTTCACGCCTTTGGCTATGTCTTCACAGCCAACTTCTACAATCTATGAGGACACAGATTGAGGCGTCTTAGACTTAGATGACAAAGTAGGAATAATTACTAATTATTTGTTGATAAACTTGAGTAAAAGGTAACAAAGTAATCATGCTACCGTGATAAACTTTAATAAGGGTTTATACAAATTTTCTGGAAGTTAGAGCCGTGCTTTGGTTTGTTTTGAGTATTACACCAATAAAGCGAAGCTTGTACATCAGTATTGTCCTCCGTATCTCCCCCTTTAATAGTCAAACTTTCTTGAAAATCTAAAGTTGTAACAAAGCTCTTAATACGAATTTTTTCAATTGCTATTTTTCTCATTTTCAGATATTTAAATATGTTTAATGGGCTGTTTATTTAATCCCTAAGGGATATTAATTCCCCGACTCCTGAGTCGATCATTAAATTATTGCCCATAGATACCCCGTACCCTTGGGTCGGGGTTGGTTCATTAAAACGTGTCCATTTTATAAAATTTAAGACCGTTTTTATAAAAGGTATCTTATACAAACTCCTTTTTGAATAGAACAGTTATGAGGTTTGCTTTGCCCATCACACCAATATAATGAATCTCTTACGTCTGTATTGTCTTCAGTATCACCACCTTTAATTGTTAAAACCTCCGCTGTTTTTAGGTTTGTGGTAAAGCTTTTAATACTGATTTTTTGAAGTTTAAGCTTTTTAACTTTCATAGTACTTTACTTTAAAGTTATACGTCAATTTATTAGCAAATTATAAAACTTATTAGATAGATGATATACTGTAAACTGACTATTCTTTTCTACCGAGAAACCTGTATAAAAATATTTCAAATAGAAATACCTCTATTTATTGAGATTAAAATTAAGAATTAAAGATATGTCAGCAATATTTCAATGTACTGTACTTATTAACCCGCTAAGGAGGTAAATTAACTATTCAGTCACAAGACCAAGCTGTATCGCTTGCCTCAATAGTCCTACGCCATTATGGACATTCAATTTTTTCATGATATTTCGCCTATGAGTTTCTACTGTATATAAACTGATAAATAATTTCTCAGAGATAGCCAGGTTAGTGAATTCTTGTGCAATCAAGCTCAAGATCTCAGTTTCTCTTTTAGTTAGTTTAATAGGATTGTTCTCAGAGGATTTCTTCTTTTTTGTCATACTATTGATCAAGATGTTTTTTACCCCTTCACTAAAATAGTTTTCCCCTAAGTAGACTTGGTGAATTGCCTCTAAAAACTCTTGCTTTTTTGCGTTCTTCAATAAATATCCTGATGCTCCTGCTTCTAAAAGATCTTTGATATTGACAGAATCATTGTGCATGGTGAGCACCAATACTTGGATATTTGGATATTGCATGTTTAGCTGTTTAGTGAGTTCTAAACCATCCATATTATCCATGGTAAGATCTGTAATGACTATGTCAGTTTCTTGATTTTCTAACAATGCTAGCACTTCATCTCCTGAAGACACACTTCCAGCAATGCTAATATTGTTTATTTCTTTGAGCATGGCTACTACACCTTCTCTAAACATAGTGTGGTCATCAGCGATGACTATTTTAATCTTTTCTCCCATTTCCTATTTTATATAAACTCATATGAAACTGATAAAGTTTAAATGACTACCGGAATGTCAATATTAAACATAGTACCTCTATTCTCTTTAGAATCTATATCTATTTTACCGTTTAGTAACTCAACCCTGGAAGTAACATTGGTTACCCCCATTCCTTTATACTTTTTGTTAGTATTAAATCCTTTACCATTATCTTCTACTATCAGGTTAACAAATTCATCATGTTTCATGAGTTGTATCTCAATAGATGAAGCGGCGGCATGTTTTAATACATTTGCCAAAAGCTCCTGAATAATCCTATATAACTCTATTTTAATTTTCTCTGGTAACAGGTTGAGTTTTTCTTCTGGTTGAAAATCAGCATTTACAACGATCTGATTAGAACTGGTTAAGTCAATGAAATAACTGTGTAATATGTCCGTAAAATAGGTGCTTTGAAATTTAGGCGGTGCTAAGTTACTCGCTACTGTTCTTACTTCTTGATATACCTGATCAAAACCTTTCGTTAACTGAACTAATTGAAGGTTGTCAGGATTTTTTTCTGTAACACGTTCAAAACTCAACCTTAACCCAGCTAATGTGCCTCCTAGGCCATCATGTAGGTCACGAGCTACTCTGATTCTTTCCTTTTCTTGTCCTTCAATAAATGCTTTCATTGATTTAAGTTCTTTTTCCTTCAGCAATTGGTTGACTCTTTGTTCTTTTAGAAGCTCATTTTTCTTTTGGATCAAATTTTCAGATTTAAGATTTTTCTTATAATTATAAAAAATGAGGTAGATAATCCCTAATAAAAAAGCAAAGACAACTGTAATGACAATAATGATGAAATTTCGTCTGTTAATTTCATTTTCACTATTGGCTTTGATCAGTTCTAGTTCTTTTTCTTGGACTTTAATGGCATATTGAGCCTCTAAACCAGAAACTTGGTTACTATAAATTGTTAAGGTATCTATATATCTTTTTTGCTCCTCATTAAACGAGTAAGCATTTTTAAAGTCTTGAAGTTTAGCATAGGTAATAGATATCCCTCCCAGTACTTTTTCAATGATCTTTTTTGCATCTATTTGTTTGGCTAATGAAAGTGATTTTTTATAATTAGCCAAAGCATTATTTAAATCTCCCATGTCTACATAAACGTCACCAATATAAAGTAATGAGATTGATTCGGCATAAAAGTTACTTTCTGAAGCTTCTTTTATCTGGGTTAATGCTAATTGATGATAGTAAAGTGCTTTTTGGTAATCCCCTAATTTATGGTATATCTGACCGGGATTATTGGGGTTCAATTTTAGCCCAGTAAGCCCTAATTTTTGTTTAATAGCGTTTGCCGCCTGGTAATATGCTAAGGCTTGATGATAATTATCTTCTCGATAATACTGCATACTAATGTTGTTATATACATAGGAAATTCTCAAGGAGTCCTTGAGCAGTTCATATACATTAAGTGCTTCTCTGTAAAAGAGTCTACTTTTGTTAAAATTGCCTGACCTACTGTGATTAATGCCTATATTAGTTAAATACTTTGCTTTTAGACTGGCATCCCCTTGACTTTCACTTAACTCTAACCCTTTGTAAAAATAGAAAGCAGATAAATTGTAATCACCTATTTTTCTAAAGGCAACTCCCAAGTTGAAAATGATAGAATCTTGTATAAATGGTTCACTTTTTGCAATAATTTCATTTAATGTTATGAGGGAATCAGGTGAGAAAATCGCCTCTTCTGAATATTGTTTAGGTTGCTCAAGAATAAAAGAACCTGAGCGATTTTCTACGGGTTGATTTTGCCTTGCATAAACATTTCCCTCTATTATCAAAATTGATAAAAGAAAGACAATTGTCATCCTTATATTTATGAACTTGATAGGTTTAAGGGATTGAAGCATAAGCACCCAATTAAAGAAAAAAAAATTACCAATTCAAAATCAAAGATTGAAATAGCCAATAAGCCATTGTAAAAAAAGAATATTCTATGATCAAATGGTAACAAATGACTAAAATTAGGATAGGTGGCAATTTGATTATTAAACCCGAATGATGCATTAGACTTTTAAGAGAAAATCATAAATGGCTGTTAGATAGCTGCTTAAATTCTGATTTGCAACGCAGACATAGTCTCCATTATGGTGAGTAGGAAATTAGGATTTAAGTGGCTAGATGACTGTTAGTTATGGTTTGCATCAAATTTCTATTGCATCATTCAGGTTAAATTGTTTAATTGTGAGATTTTGATGCCCTGAATTTTAGTTGGGTAGTACGGGTGAACAATCTATAATAATCTTCAAAAATACCTTTGTTTTGCAAATAGGAATTAAATAGTATATATTTGTTTTGTATTTAGGAATATAATATGAAAGATACTAATCTAGGTGCATTTGAAGAATTGGTGCTATTAGCAGTGGGCTCATTGGCTGATAATGCTTATGGTGTTACAATTAAAGAAGCACTGGAGGCACAATCTGGAAGAACCCCCAGTATAGGTGCATTGCACTCTGCTCTTTATAGGCTTGAAGATAAAGGGTTTCTCAGTGCTAATACAGGTGGAGAGACTCAAGAAAGGGGAGGGAGAAGAAAGAAGTTTTACATTTTATCTGCTACAGGAAAGGATGCTTTAATAAAAGCACATGAGTTAAGAGCTTCCTTTTCTCAAAAAATACCTGGCCTTAATTTTAACGCATCATAAAAATTGGATAATAATATACCAGATCCCCCAAAAGCTATCTACTGGATACTCACTTGCTTCTGCAAGCCAGAGATACTTGAAATTGTGGCTGGAGATCTGTATGAATTATATGATAAACGTGTAATTCATAAAGGAAAAAGAAAAGCGGATTGGCTGTTTGCCAGAGACGTTTTTTCACTTTTTAGAATACGATTGGTCAAATCATTAGAAGGAACTCAAAATTTAAATACTTACGGTATGTTCAAACATAATTTCACGATAGCGTGGAGAAATTTACTCAGAAATAGATCTCACTCCTTTTTAAACATTGCAGGTTTAGCGGTGGGGATGGCTTGTAGTTTATTAATATTACTATGGATCCAGAATGAATTAAGTTATGATAAATTTCATGCAAATTCAGACAAGATTTATAGACTTACCTGTGAGGTGAATGATGATTTTAAGGTGGCGGTAAGTCCAGCAGGTATGCCAGCAGGGCTCACCGAAAAACTCCCAAAAATTAAAGATTTTGTAAGAATTAGTAAGCCTAGTAATGAGGTGCTGCTAGAGGTAGATAAAAGACTATTTGAAGGCCAGTATGGGTTTGTTGCAGATAGTAATTTCTTGACATTTTTTGATTTTCCATTAGTAGAAGGCAATAAAGAAGGAATTTTAGAAGATCCGAATGGTATTTTAATTTCAGAATCTGCAGCCAGGAGATATTTTGGGATGTCAGATGCTTTGGGGCAGGTGATCAGAAAGGATAACGAAGACGATTTTATTGTAAAGGGAGTGCTTAAAGATGCTCCTACCAACTCTCATTTGCAGTTTGACTTTATCTTACCTATTTCTTCTATAGCTAAAACTAATAGAGATATAATTAGAAATACATGGAGTTCGTTTAATTTTCATTCTTATTATACACTACATCAGCCTTTACTTACTAAAACCTCTCAGGAAGAATTGAATGCAGAAGTTACTGCCGTATATAATGAGGTAGTTGATGGATCTCCTTTGATTTTTCGCATGCAACCATTAACCGATATACACTTACATTCTGACTTGCAAATAGATGTAGCAGGTCATGGGAACGCACAATACGTCAGTATTTTCTTTATTGTTACGCTTTTTATATTGGTAATTGCCTGTATTAATTTCATGAATTTAGCCACCGCTCAGTCTGCAAAAAGAGCCAAAGAAGTGGGTATAAGAAAGGTTGTAGGAGTTAGTAGATGGCAGTTGGTCAAACAATTCTTGCTGGAATCAATGATGGTATCCTATTTGTCAGTTGCCTTGGCTCTTGCTATTGTTTACCTATCTCTACCTGCATTCAATGATTTGATTGGTAAAGCACTTACTTTTTCTATTTTAGATTCCAAGGTAATTGTAACCTTATTAGCTATTGCATTTCTTACAGGTATTCTATCTGGCAGTTACCCGTCATTATTTCTTTCTAGCTTTAAGCCACTGATCGTCATGAAAGGCGCATTGACAGCAGGAAAAGGTGGTAAACTATTTAGAAACTCCTTGGTTGTAGTTCAGTTTTTTGTTTCTATTTCACTTTTGATAGGGGTTACAGTAGTATATAATCAATTGAATTTTATCAAAGATAAAAACCTAGGTTTTGACAAGTCTAACTTACTATATATACCTATTAACAAGACCATAGGTCAGAAACAATCTGCCTTTAGGGACGAGCTCAATAAAAGCCCACTAACCAGTAATTTTACGGTAGTCTCAGAACTTCCAGCTGAGGTTGTAAGTGGCACTGTAGATATAGACTGGGAAGGAAAAAACAATGACATCAGTAACTTGGTAGTGCCTGATTTTACAGTGGATCATCAGTTTATAAACCTATTTCAAATAGAGGTTTTAAATGGAAGGAATTTTTCAAAAGACTTAAAATCAGATTCTGCTAGTTTTATTATTAATGAGAAACTTGCAGGGATTATGGGGATGAAACCTGCAGAATGTATAGGTAAAAAGTTTAGATTTCATGATGTCTGGGGTTCAGTTATAGGTGTTGTGAAAGATTTCAATTTTAAACCACTTCAATATTCCATTGATCCTTTAGTCTTAAGGTTAGGAAATCAAATAAACTACTTTGTTGTAAAGACCACTCCAGGTCAGAATATACAAACTATCAATTCACTTAAAGAAATGTATTCAGAATTTGATCCAGGGCAACCGATGACTTATGGTTTTGTTGATCAGGAACTTGATAACCTTTATCAAGGAGAAGAACAAATGGGTAGGATTTTCAATCTGTTTGGAGTGTTGGCAATTTTTATTTCTTGTCTTGGCTTATATGGGCTTGCAGCTTTTGTGGCAGAGCAACACACCAAAGAATTGGGAATCAGAAAAGTTTTGGGTGCTAATATATGGTCGCTGGCCAATTTGCTTTCTATTGGTTTTATTAAGCTGGTAATTCTAGCCACTGTGATTGCCTTGCCAATAGCTTGGTACTTTATGAATGAGTGGTTACAAAGTTTCGCTTATCACGTGGAAATATCATGGTGGGGAATGGTAGGAGCAAGTTTGCTTACTTTGTTTATTACTTTACTAACAGTCAGCTATCAAATTATCAAAGCCACTAGTGTGAATCCAGTGGAGAGTTTGAGGGCAGAATAGGAAAACGATCTTTAAAAGGTTCACTTAATTTTTTTAGATGAACCTTTTATTTATTTAACAGCCGAAAAACTATTCAATTACAATTGGGGGCATATTCCCCTTCGGAAGTCACAAAATACCTGGTGCCATTTAAATAGAGTTTGTCATCTTCGTAGGTCAAATTATACTCTACCTTGGTTCCATCATTGTAAGCTAAGACCAATACATAGCCGCCTGCTTCTCCAAGTACTAAATCCCAATCACCCTGTCCTTGGTCGCTTCCATGATTAAGCATGGTGGCATTTGAGCCGCTGATAGTAGCACTGCTGCTTCCGTTAAATTTGAAATACCCTTTTTTGCATAAATCGATTGTTTTTTTGGTGCTGGAACCCGCAGATAATCCGCCGGAAACATAACTGTTAGAAGAGTAAGAGTTCATATAAGTCAGCCTTGAATCTGAGAGCCATTCTTTCCACTCAATAAGTCCCTTTTTTAAATTAACATCAGAAAACTTTAACGAACGATAAATTTCCTGACAGGCTCTTTGGTGTTCGTCAGTAAAGCTATCCTTTAACGTGGCCGCCATAATGGTGACTCCATAAGCCTGAGGATTTGCTACCCCTATTACATAAGCTTTTGCAGGTTGCCCCTCTAAGGTGCCAGTAAAATTTCCTCCAATTGCATTTTGGGCATAGTTTTTCAATTCCCCTACCAATTTTAGGGAAGTTCCTCCCTCTTCCATGATCCCATTCCTTGCTTCATCTGTCAGTTGTTGTTTATTATATTGGTGTGTGGCTATCATTACAAAACCAGGAATTGTGTTAGAACCTAGTAAGATCATTCCATCCCCTTCTTGGCCTACCCAACCTTCCGGAATATCAAATGCTAGGCCTAGCTGCGGGTAATTCTGATGGCCATATAATTGAGGATAGGCAACTTGTGAATAGGCTAAAAGACAGAAAACATAAATTAGTGATTTCATAATTACTTAAGTTGGTGGGTAGCTAATTTAATGAAAATCATGTATTTAGAAAAAACAAGAAGGAGCAACTAGGCTTTCCCATTCCACAATGAATAGCTCCCGTCATTCGTTAAAGCCCTGATACCTTTGGCAATCAGGAGCTACCACTACTACCGGGGCTATAGAAATGGTAATTGCATCTCATAAGTGTATAAATTGGCTACGCATTTACCAAACTAAGTCTTATCCTGATTAATTCATTACGGAGCTTATTAACTATCATTTATCGACTTGCTCAAAATTCGATACTCAAAATAATCTATTATTCCTACGTGTGGAAATCCTGTGCGAGCCACTAACTAACAGCTACTTAAGCTTCTCATCACAAAGATTCATGAATTAATCAGGTTATACCATTTAAGTCATATAGTGCTGTATATTTTCTTGCTAATGTTAAAATATCATGCGTTGAAAAACAGTTAATAGCGGTGCTTGCACCAATTTTCTTGTGTCAATTACTAACAGAATCTATTACGCCTTTAGATAACCTAAATGGCCTTAGAGGACAAGGTTATAGACTTTTTCTTTAGGGAGACCCTAAATAGAATAATGATTATGTAAGATTGATGCCCAAGAACTAAACTAATCTTTATTTGAATTTAGATAGAATCTTTACCTTAAACTCGAATGATGCATTAGACTTTTAAGAGAAAATCATAAGTGGCTAGATGACTGTTAGTTATGGTTGCATCAAATTTCTATTGTATCATTCGGGTTTAAGCTTAGTAATGTCTATCATTTTGTCTATTGAGTAAATTTAACCTGTGTACCAAAAACTATTATTTTTCAAAAGATAATCACGTTATACACAATTAAGTAGCTGATATTAAGCAGATTGCTTAATGCAGTGCTACCTAAATCAACGAGTATGAATTATTCCTTTGCAATTCTGGCAGTTTACTTACTGTTACTTTTTAGTTGTCAGACAACTCCTAAAGAAAATAAAACGAAACAGAGAGTATCTGTGCAGAGTAATGACCCATGTGACACAGGTATTATGTTTCCAGAAAGTGAAAATCAAACCACCTATGGGGTAGGAGTTACAGATTATTGGGATACCTTGACTATTTCTAACAGTGATGCACTAAACATATTAAAGGTCTTGAGGTCATGACCTTCATTACTCACATCACTTTATATGCCTACTGGGCTGTGAATACCAATCAAAGCCTGTCCTCTGATACCAATGCATATTACCTCATTGCCATCACAGATTCTCAGTTTCAACCAGGAGGAGTAGTGAAGTCTGGTAAAGATATTGGTGGCTGTAATTATTATCAAGTTTATTCCTACTCAAGTACATTTACGCCATTAGAATCTAACGGAAAAGATGATCAATTAACAGGAATTGACAATATTGATGATATAGTCTCTCCTACATCAGGAAGTGACGGCGATATAGATACAGAGATTGATATGGATGATTTTCTTTTAGTTCAGGAACTTGATGGAGATGCTCCTACATCAGCAAGCTTTAGTCCTACTTATAGTTGTCCCTTAGATAAAGCCACGGTAGAAAATTACACAATAGAAGCAGGGGAAGAGCTAGATCCAACAGACCACCCCTATAGGCAAGGAGTAACTTATGAAACGCCAGATGATTTGATAGAATGTAGTTGGTGGCAGGATTGTTTTGACGTGCCAGACGAACACTATGACCAGAGTCAATTTGTAAGTGTAGAAAATATTACTGGATGGGTTTATGATGGAAGTCTTGTGTCTGATGGTAAATTGGAAACGGCAATAGAAGTCAAATACTTTTGGAGAGTAAAGCAAAATCCAGATTACGTAAATGGTATTTGCGACAGTAGTAATATGCCTGCCTTGGTAGATTATGATGATTACCCGATGACTTATATCACCCCAGTATTTGACCTAGTGGAAATGACAAAGCTAAAAAGCTCACCTCCAAGTAGCCTTTAGTCAACAGGGAATTTAGTATCACACTGACTTCAATACTTTTAATATGTTTAAAATTAAGATAAGTAATTTTCTATATATAATATTATTGGCTTCCTGTAGTGGTTTGGCCATTCAACAGCAGACTATTAACAATAATCAACCCAAAGAAACAACTGCAAACACAGTCGCAGGTACATTGGGTGGCAAATTCAGTGTAAACAAGGAGGGAAGCATGAAATACCGCATCGCCCTAGAGGTACCCCCTGGCACTAATGGAATGGAACCCAGTCTCTCGTTGAGCTACAGTAGTAATTATCCCAATGAATACTTGGGGCAAGGATGGTACCTAGAAGGGATGCCTAAAATAGAACGTGTGGCAGCCACCATTGCCCAAGATAATTTCTGGGGAACTATCAGTACAGATACTACAGCTAGATATGCCCTCAACGGACAACGTTTGATGCTTTCAGTACAATATGGCAGTGATAGTTGTTCCTATAAGACGGAAATAGAAAGTTGGTCAAAAATCATTTCCTATGGAGCATTCTCAGAACCTGATTCTTTTAGGGTATGGACTAAAAAAGGACAACTGCTGACCTACGGAACCAGTGATTCATCTAAATTATATGCTTCTGATAGTGATTTCGCATGGGAATGGTTACTCGCTTCACAAAGCGACCTACACCAAAATTCCATTCAGTACAATCACTGGATAGACAGCCAAAACGGAGTAAGTTATCCCTATCATATTGCTTATACAGCTAATAAAAACCGTTCTGCGCAAAGACATGTGTATTTTAGTTATGAGCCCAGACAAGATACCATCACAGTTTTTAGTGGAGGAAATTTGACTCAATACACTTATCGGTTAGACAGCATTTACACAAAAGTGAATGAAGACATAGCCTTACAATATTCCTTAGTTTATGATACTGCTTCCGTAACAGGTAGAAGCCTTTTATCATCAGTGACTAAATGTGACCAAAATGGCAACTGTTACCCAGCTAATACCTTTACCTGGCAGCAATCTGAAAAAACACTTTTGATTCGCTGCAGCTCTTTCAGGAATCCCCCATTCCTACAGGAGCTGCTTACATAACGAATGTGCCTGCTGATATGAATGGAGACGGTATCAGTGATCTGGTCAATATTTGGCCTGGGAATGGCTGGTTAACTTGTGCCATTACGCTAGGAAGTAAAGAAGGCCTTACAGATATCACTCAAGTATTTACTACTGATCTGTACTATCCAGGCTTAGATAGTATCCCACCACTGATCATGGATGTGAACGGAGATGGGGCATCAGAAATTATTTATCTTTTTGCACAAGAGTTGGAGAATGATGATTTTGTATTTGCATTTTTACCTTTAAGCTATTCTGCTGAAAATGATAGCCTAATGGTCTCAGATACCATCACGACTAGTTTTTATTCGGCAGATTTTTATTTTCAAGCAGCAGATGTGAATGGAGATGGACGTGGTGATTTAGTGTTTTTTGAAGCTGATTCTGCTACTTCTTCTGACTTAAGATATAATATCGGCTTTTCTGATGGAAACACTTTTCAGTTTGCTGAAAATACGCAGACATTAGATGCTCCTTTTATAAATCCACCGGAGCAACTCCTATTTCCTGCTAATATCAACGGTGATCCTATGAGTGATTTTTTCTATGGTGGCGGTACAGGAGGAGATGAGTCAACTTTGGTTCTTTACCACATTGTGGCTATGAATGATAGTAGTTTACAGGTGCAAAATGTTTTGAATACTTCGCTATCTCTTGTAGATAAACATCTATTTACCTTAGACCTAAACGGAGATCAATTGACAGATTTGGTACACACTTATGTGAATTCAGACGGTGATATTGTGGTCAACCCACTGATAGGGACAGGAGAAGTCTTAACTAACTCTGGGAACTCTTTTACTGTTAGCGATGCATCTGTAACTATCTTACCTACAGATATCAATGGAGATAATTTTACAGACCTGCTCATCACTTCAGAAGGTGACAATGGTTTTGTACAACTGACTCCTTATATTTCATCTGGGCTTAACTTTGAAAGTTCCACTGCGGTTACCCTAGATTCAGTTTCTGTTAATGACCTGGATATTATTCCAGCAGATATCAATGGAGATGCCTTATTTGATTTAATTGTGTTAAATACAACAGGTACTACATCCACGCCAATCAATGCCCTGATTACCCCTACAGTTTTTCCTGATTTGATTACAGAAGTGGATAATGGTGTGGGTGGTAACTATCAGATCAGCTACAGCCCCTTGACGGATAGTACCGTATATTCTGCTACAGATACCAATGAGAGTCAGCTACCAGGAATTGCATTTTTTAATTTTTCTAATGGAGCAAGGATTCCAGCAGGGTCTAACCCTACTGTGTATCAATCGGGCAATAGTAACGGGATTATCAGCGGTTCCTTCCCTATCCAAGAAGTAAACATGCCTATTTATGTAGTAGATAGTTATGTTCAGAATAGTCAAGTAGGTGATCGCTATGCTTACGGATTGCAATATAGTGATGCAAAAATAGATAGGAGTGGTAGGGGCTGGATTGGATTTGCTAAAAAAACACTCATAGATAGTACTGAACAAACATATGCTTTATCCAAATATCTACAGGACTTCCCAGGAACAGGTACAGTTGACACCTCCACCGTATATGCCCTATCCAATAATGATAAACTCATGCAAAAACGTTTTGTCTATAAAGATTCTTTGATCACCACAAGCAAAGGTTATACAGTTCACCAGTGGAATAAAGCGACAAGCCGGTCAGATTTTTATCAAGAACATGATTACGCCTTTACGACAGGAGTAAATTATCAGTATGATGGGTATGGCAATGCCATAGTAATAGAAAACCTAAGCGATACCACGGAATCTAATGTGGTTTATACCTTACAACAGTTTAGTAATGACACCCTTAATTGGCGTTTGGGATACCTAGAATCTACCCAGAAAAGCGCCTATGCAGATGGCAAAGACACCCTTAATTTGGCTATTTACCAATATGATGATCAAATGAATATCCTACAAAAACAAGTGTGGGATAATGCACAAGCTACCTTTGTGAATAACTGGTACGGCTATGATGATTATGGGAATCAAATCACTCATGTGTCACCTTCCAGAGATACGACCCGTTTTTATTTTGGCAGCACTTTCCAAACTTACAATATCCAAAAAGTATCTCCATTATTAGTGAATGCAAGTGGTGAAGAATATCAACTGACTCATATCTATGATTATGATCCTAGATTTGGTACGTTGATTAGCTATACAAATCCCAACAGCCAATCATGGCAGTTCCAGCTAGATGATTTTGGTAGAGATACACTCGTTATGGGCCCTGACCCATTTAACCCAAACAACCCACTAGTAATAATTCAGCAAAAGAAAAGGGGTTTTGATGAGAATGGCTATATGTATTTGGAATCTGATCAGCTACTCAGTTGGGATTCCTCCTATTACCATGTCACGCAATCTAAATTGGATGGCCTTGGGCGAATTTTTAGAAAACAGATTATTTCTACCAGTAAAACAATCAGCACAGATTACCATTATGATAATAAAAACAGGATCATAGCCAAGTCCCTCCCTTATAAAAATGATAGCATTTTATATAGTAATACTACTTATGACCAAAAAGGAAGAGTAATACAGAAAACATTTCCATTTTTAAACGGGGACAGCGTCATCCATGAGATTTCGTATAATAATCACACCAAGCAGAAGATTATCTACCGTGCAGTAGGTTCGCCTGTAGCAGATACACTGACCTATTATCATGATTATTTTGAATCGCAAGAAAAGGTGATCAAAATAATAGATCAGTTAAATGGAGTTACCACCCATCAGAGAGACCTGTTAGGCAGAGATACTGTGATCATAGATCCTGCTCAAAATAAAAATAAAATGAGCATCAGTACAGTCAATAGATCTATGAATACTTATGACCTAAGTTTCAATCAGACCAACTACCTGTACATAGATTCATTGCGCACAAAAAAAGTAATTAACCAAAACAGTGATACTGTTCACTTCCAATACGATCCCTTAAACCGCATTGCTAGTGTTAGGTGGTCAGCCAATGATTCCATAAACTATCAGTATGATGCTACGGACTCTTTATTTGGATTAGGCAAAGCTTCTTTTATTACCATGAATAATGGAGATCAGTACCGCTATACCTATGATGCCTACGGAGCTGCAAAAGGAATTGATTTGACCATAGACGGACAATCATTTTATACACAATATGAATACTCTCCTACCAAAGAGCTGGCAAAACTCATTTATCCAGACGGAACAAGTACCAGCATTGCTTATACAGATGAAGACTATGTATCAGAAGTATCCTATACTGCGGATTCCACTACTACTTTGGCTACTTATACAGATCATACCGTATTTGGAGAGCCACAGAATGAAAAATTTGGAAATGGCACTAGTGTGCTCATTAGTTTCAATGAAGACAGTTCTTTAGATTCTTTGCTTTTACAGGGCTTAGCAGTTACTACTGGGCAAGATACTACGTTGCTTCACCAAGTATTTTCTTGGGATCAACTCACAAGGGTTAATGAAATTACAGACCTCAGTGAAATGAACTTGACCCAGAAGTTTGGTTATGACCCAAAAGGAAGAATAAATACTGCCACAGGAAAATATGGGAATAAAACCTACCAGTATGACTCCTTGGGAGCGGGTAACTTGATTTTAAAAGACTCCATTTTATATAGTTTTGAAAACAACCAAGTAACATCAGGTATTGCTCAGTCAAATGTCCAAGATACTGTTTTCTCAGCTACTTATGATACAAATGGAAATAGGATAACCACTACTACGAACCAAAACAACTATCAATATACTTACAATGAACTGGATCAGCTGATAGGACTTTCCAACAATCAGATTCCTACAGACTCAATTGATTACAACCATAAAGGAGTTCGCTATAAAAAAACTGATTACCTAAACAATTTGACCTCCTATTACATCAATCCCTATTATACGGTAACCATAGATTCCAAAGGAAATTCTATCCAGACTAAATATATTCCGGGAGAGGGAATAGTAGCAGCAGTTACTGATCCTTTACAAGGAACTTTTCAGTCTGGGGCAAGTGGTATTCCAACACTGGGAATGCTTTATTTCTATAAAGATCATTTAAACAGTACCAGTATCACAACTAACCAAGAAGGGCAACTTTCCACCGCACTTTTTTATGAACCTCATGGAGCACTTTATGGAATGATAGGACCAGATAATTTCAGTACAAAATTCCAGGATAAAGCTTTTGATGAAGAAGCTGATCTTTACTATTTTGATGCCCGATTTTATGATGCCAATACCGGGAGTTTTTTAACAGCAGACCCAGTTTTATCAGGTATGGTAGATCGATATAACAGATATGCCTTTGTAGGGAATAGCCCTCTCAATTATATAGATCCTTCTGGCCATCACCTTTCTAATTCATGGTGGATCTCAGGGGCTATAGATGTAGGGGAAATACTTATGGTGGGGGGTTAACCATTTCTGGGGTTGGGGGGTCATTAGGGTCTACCTTAGTAACAGCAGGTGTTGCCGGAGGTATCTATAACATTAATCACCGAGATAACTTTTCCTGGAAAGGTTGGGGTATTGCAGAGGGATCAGCCGTAGCCGCAAGTACTATTTCATTAGGTGCCGAGGCCATTAATGGTGTGGTAAAGCCAACAGCCACCTTCTCAGAAGCTGAAGGAACTAGCCTTCGAGGCTTAATCAGTGAGAGTAATGACAGTGAAGACGCTAGCAGCAGTGAGCATGAGGCTAAACCAAAAGAAGATAGCAATGTACGTAGAAATAGTATCAGGACATTTTCATCTGGCATTGGGCAGTTAGGAAACCTAGCCCCTGGATCAAATAATAATAATCAAGGGAATCAAAATGCAAATGAGAATTCAGCAAATGATGTGTACAATGGGCAACCTACTCAGTTAAACCAAGAAAGTCCACAGAATATGATGCAGCACACAAATGAAGAAAGTCACGTAAACCCTCACCCACAGCAGAATACGCACGTAAACAAAACGGATAAAGCAAACTGGTCTCAAATACGTTTCACAGAAAATCAATTTAATTTAGACGGAAAACCTAAAAATAGAAAGCAGGTAAAACCAGGGAAACAACACCTAAAAAAATATAAATTCTGGTTGATCAAGTCAAATTAGAGCCTGTTTAAAACTATTTTGTCCAGATTGAAGTAATTAGATGAATAATTCATAATTACTTCCCCAATACCTGAAAAGTAGAGTTTAGCCTGATTAATTCATGAATAATTTATTATGAAGCTTAATTAACTATCATTTAGCGACTTGCTCAAATTTCGATACTCAAAATAACCTATTATTCCTACGTGTCGAAATCCTGTGCGAGCCACTAACTAACAGCTACTTAAGCTTCTCATCACAAAGATTCATGAATTAATCAGGTTAGAAGAATTTTGATCTCTATAAAACTTATCATGATAATGTTTACTGATGGATCACCAGTTCATTGAAAACCTAAAAACAAGAAGGTGCAACTAGGCTTTCCCATTCCACAATGGATAGCTCCCGTCATTCGTTAAAGTCCTGATACCTTTGGCAATCAGGAGTTACCACTACTATCGGGGCTATAGAAATGGTAATTGCATCTAATGAGTTTATAAAAGGGGAAAATTTTTAAGTTTGACCATTAATTTTAATCGCTTATCAATTTTTTGGAACAATAGAATGGCATTTATAACATCCTATCAATAAATACCGTTAACTTTATCAGTTAATTAATTGGTTTAATCTATGGAACGTTTAGATTTCAGACTTTTTAAAATAGTATTTTTTGTATTGGTAGTTATTCTCAGTACTTCCCATTTATCATTTGGGCAATATGATCCTTTAACACTTTTGGGGACAACAAGTGTAAATGGTGATGAGACTGTAGAATTCAGTTTTCAATATGAAACAGAAACAGCAGACATACAGGCGCGTGCAGAAAGTTTCATTGAAGATTATGATAGCATAGCTGTTACTTCCAGTGAATTTCTGGATATCGACAATGAGAAGATATTGAAAGTGAATGCTTTTGTAGTAAACAGAACAACCAACCACCGACTCAAGTGGATCACCGTTTTGGATTATGTTGAGAAAGAAAAAGAATCTGGTGAGGTGTTGGCAAGTAATGACCGAGAGATTGATGTGACAACTCTTAACGAAGCGGCCTTGGTTAATAGAGAAAGTGAAAAGGTGCCTGCTGAAGAAGCAGTAGTAGTGAAAGAAACACCTGTTGCTTCCAATGAAACACCTGAGAAATCAACCCCCTCAACTACAGATCCAGTTGAAAGACCACCTGTTGTTTTAGAAGAAACTGAGATTGTTGAACAAGTGACAGACGAACCTTCAGATAATGAATTCGTACCCGAAGAACCAGAAACGTATACACATACTAAGTCTAGTGGGGAAACCGTAGTTTATAAGGAAGAAACTAAATTGATTTCAGGCAAGTTTATTCAGTTTGGGGCTTTCTCCGTTTTTAACAATGCTACTAATGAAATCAATAGGCTAGTTGGATATAGAATTCAAATGATAAAAGCCAATGAGCAGTATAAGTTAATTGCTCCTTTTACTAAATCGGATTTTAAGAGAGCTAAAGTAGACTACCCAGATAAGAAAGTGTGGCCAGTAGTTTATCAGAAAAAGGAATTGGTTATACTCGAGGAACAGTAGATTTCTTTGATTTCTAATAACCTATCATATACAGCAAAGTAAATGCGTTATAAAGGTGCCTATCCGCTATTTGGCTACAACTTTTGAAAGATCTGCTGCTATAGTGGATGCTGGCCTTCATAGAAAAATCTGTTTGACAAGATAATAGTCAAGTCTTTACATTTAAAATAGATAGCGTATAAAGCATATTTCATCGAAAACAAATGTGGTTGTTTTTTGAAAAGTGTTTATTTGTAATATACATATTGAAAAGTAACATGAGGACGTTATTGAGTTTGTTGTTAGTTGGATTCAGCTTGAATTCATTTGGAAGTATCTCTAATCATTTATTGGATCATGTAAACCGCCTTAATTCAACAGAATTATTAAAGGAGACAATTCCTTCCGAATTAGCACGTGCTGGAGCCATTAGTTTCGTTATAGGGCAAGAGGCCTATTTTGGGTTAGGAACTGATGGAACTTCTTTCTTTAGAGATTTTTATAGGATTAACGTAGTGACAGAAGAGGTTACTAGAATCGCTGATTTTCCAGGCTTAGCTAGAAGCGAAGCAATTGCTTTTGAAGTAGGAGGGAAGGGATATGTAGGTACGGGCAGAGATACTGAGGCTAATAATTTATCGGACTTTTATAGTTATGATCCTGTTGCAGATCAGTGGACACAGTTGACGGATGTACCTGGTGATACAAGACACTCTGCAGTCACTTTTGTATTGGGTGCTAATGGTTATGTAGGGACAGGTAGAGGAGATAATGGTGATCTATCAGATTTTTGGAGATATGATATACCCTTAAATGCTTGGATAGCCGTGTCCGCTTTTTCAGGTGATGCCAGACAAGAAGCAGTCGCTTTTACAATTAATGAAAAAGGATATGTGTCAGGTGGGTTTTCCCTAGATAAAATGGAACCTCAGTTGAGTGATGTGCAAGAATATGATCCTGTGACCGAGTCCTGGTCAGAAAAAGTATTTGCAGACATTAACCTGGGGTTTCAAGCTGCCAGTGTTTTTACCTTGTTTGATCAAGCTTATATTGCATATGGTAACCAAGACCAAGTCACAAGATATGATCCAGCTACCAATGAGATTCAAGATTTAGGGGATTTATTCAATATTGACACGGATATATTAGGCCCAACAAGAGCAGATGCTTTGTCATTTTCTCTGGCAGATACGGCTTATTTTGGTTTTGGTTCATCAGGTTTTAGTCCTACAACCTATCATGCGGATTTGCTAACCTATTTTATTCCAAATGCTGCCCCCACAGATATTCTTCTTAGTAACAATAAAGTGGATGAAAATCAAGGAATAGGTACTTTAATAGGGATGCTGGATGTTATTGATGAAAATGATAATTCAAACCATGTATTTGAGTTAGTGGAAGGGAATGGGGTGAATGATGCAGACAATAACTCCTTCCAAATATTTAGAACAAACCTAGCAACCAATGCTATTTTAGATTTTGAAGAACAAAGTCAATTCTCAATATTGATAAGAGTGACTGACGAGGGAGACGAGTTTTTTGAAAAGGCGTTTACTATCCTGTTAAACAACGTGAATGATGCACCTATCTTTGTCGATCAAACTTTTATGGTAACAGAAAATAGTGTAGTTAATGCCTTCATAGGTCAACCAGCAGTAAATGACCCTGAGTCAGATCCAATTACCTTTTCCATCATCAGTGGAAATATAGGAGATGTTTTTGCATTTGATGAAGATCAATTAATAGTAAGTAATTCTTCCTTGCTAGATTTTGAGAGTAATGAAAGCTACATGCTTGGTGTAACTGCTTCAGATGGAGTTAATAGTGTCTTGGCAAATTTCACTATTAATGTACTAGATGAAAATGAAGCACCTGAAATCTCTGATCAGCTATTTACAATAGTAGAAAATAGCAATAACATGAGTTTAATTGGTAATATTTTCAGCGAAGACCCTGAGGGTGATGAAGTTATTCTTTCTATAATTTCAGGGAATGAACAAAATGTATTCCAACTGGGGGAAAATAACTCTTTGGAAGTTGCAAATTCTTCTTTCCTAGATTTTGAGAGTAACACTTCCTTTAATTTAAGTATCTCCGCAAGTGACGGGACTTTAGCTAATAATGCATTAATTACTGTCAATTTGACAAATATAAATGAAGCGCCTCAAGTAGAGAATATATTGTTTACGTTAAATGAGAGTAGTGAGAATGGAGCTTTAGTGGGGAGTGTATCAGCTACTGACCCTGAAAATGATGCTTTGACCTATGTAATTGATAGTGGAAATATAGCAGATGCTTTTTCTATTTCAAATGCGGGAGACCTAACTGTGCATAATAGTGAAGCATTGAATATAGAGGTTAACCCAAGTTTTTTATTGAATTTAACAGTTAGTGATGGAAACCTTTCCTCTAATTTTGAAGTAACTGTTGAAGTGGTTAAAGTGACGAGTACTGATCGATTAGAAGGGAAGATTGCCGTTTACCCTAATCCTGTAACAGAACTATTACTTATTGATTTTGGTGTTTTTAATATGGAATTATATCAATTGGAGATACTTAATCTTAATGGGGATGTTTTGTTGAAAAAGCAAGCTCAAGAAAGCATAGACGTTTCATCATTAAGTCAAGGAACTTATTTTTTGAGGTTAAGGAATGGTGATGATATAGAAATCACTAGATTTATAAAACGTTAAAAATTTAAAAAGGCTGATTTTCCTCAAGATTAGTCATCTGTTCAAATTGAGCTGCATATTAACTTTTGCTTTGACCTTTTAAAAGCTTTTGACTCTTTTACCACTTTTTCAGTAGTATTTGCATAGGTAACTTGTGATCATTCTGAAATTAGTATCTCTCAGGGATTAAACCCGAATGATGCAATAGAAATTTGATGCAAGCCATAACTAACAGTCATTTAGCCACTCAAATCCTAATTTCCTACTCACCATAATGGAGACTATGTCTGCGTGGCAAATCAGAATTTAAGCAGCTATCTAACAGCCATTTATGATTTTCTCTTAAAAGTCTAATGCATCAT
>CALGOB010000263.1 GCA_937958005.1 uncultured Cyclobacteriaceae bacterium | reverse complement strand
TAATAGATGAGAGCAAAAAGAAATTAAAGAAGTAGAGTTTGACATAGTGTTTAAGTTTAGTGAGTAGTTAACAGTTTAGAAACTGTAAAAAAAGCCGCGTTTTACGCGGCTTTTTTATTGTTCAATAATACGGGAGAGACTTACTGTTTTTGGGCTTATTTGCCAGCCATCAAATTGAAAGGTTAAGCATAAAAGAAAAGTTTAATCCCTAAGGGATATTAATTTCCCTGGCCGGGCACCCCGACTCTTGAGTCGATCATTAAATTATTGCCCATACCCCGTACCCTTGGGTCGGGGATTGGATCATTTTTTTACTGGACGTTTTAACTGGTCAAATCAACAACCCGACTAGCTATAGCTACAACCCGCCTAAAAAAGGCAAAGGAAGAGGCCATATGCCCGTTATAATAGATGAGAGCAAAAAGAAATTAAAGAAGTAGAGTTTGACATAGTGTTTAAGTTTAGTGAGTAGTTGACAGTTTAGAAACTGTAATAGAAAGCCGCGTTTTACGCGGCTTTTTTTATTAAAAAAACCTATTTACCAAAATGGAAATAGGCTTAATTTTGAGTTTTGACCTTGCTTTAAAAATTGTTGAACGACGAGTAACCGTTTAAAGACTAGAGAATTAATCCAAAGCTAAAAGCATTTAACTTTGGCCCTGCATTGTCTTGAAATACATTATTCAAATCATAATTGGCAAAGAAATCTAATCCTTTGAATCCAAACTGAGCCCGAAGACCGTACCTGAAATTGCTCAATAAAAAGTCGTCACGCTCTTTGGTTCTACTTCTTCCACTATCGTTGATTACAAATTTAGTTTTGCTACCAAGTCTAAGGCCGACATATCCTCCCAATCCAATTCTGATTCCTTTCCTTTTATCCACAGTTATTTTACTGGTAACACCGTCTTTTTCAACAGATTTTTTGCCATAACTAAAATCCAAGACAGGAACAAAGGAAAAATTTAGATGGCTTGCTGTTAATTTAGATTTGATAAAATCTATATTGTCAGGATTATTGGCTGCTGTACTAGTGAATATTATTTGTCCATCATCTTCAGAAATTCTGGTAGATTCGTCTTCAAATTTCCAATTATACCAGTTGAGGCTTGGCCCCCACTCTATAAATAATGGACCGCCTAATGAAGTTCTTTGTAAAGAACTAAACCCAACATACCAAGAACCCCAAGGCCTCACTGTATAAGGCTCACCTGATGCGAAACCACCCCCCTCAAACCAGTTACTTGTTCCTATTTCTACGTTGAAAAAATGCCTGGTGCGTTTTTTAGAATAATCCCTATACTTATTATATTTAATATCGAGGTAATCAACATCATCATCCTTGGAACGTATTCTCAAAGAACCATTCCCTATGTCAATACTTACATCGTCATCTCCATCTTTGATTCTGAAAGTTGAATTTTTTAAGTATTTTTTTCCTGATTCATCTTCTATTACTAGGTATTGAGTATCTCCAGAATCGTTTATTGATAGGTTTAATTCCGAAATAATCTTGTTTAAGTCATACTTTTCTAAGTCTTTTATTCTATCAGGGTTTTCAGTTAAGATTACAATCCTACTATTGTTACCAAACTTGATGATTACTGTGTCTTTGGCAATCGTATGATTGGCATGAGCAGTAAACCCTACCATCATTAATATGAGTCCTATTATATATGTTTTCGTTTTCATAATTTTCTTAATTTAGAGTGTTTTTCAAGTACAAAAATGTACTTGAGTGACCTTTTTTAATCATCCAGAGATTTAATTCCTGAGTCAATTAAATCATCTTTTGCATTCCTTAGTCCTGCAATCAAATCGCCATCAGCTAGCCTTTTAGCAGATTTGAAAACTTTTTTCAAAGAAAATTTACCGGCTTTTTTCTTTTTTGGTTTTTCATTGCGGCCTAGGTAAGTAATACTTACGGCAGGTAACTCATTTGAGGCATCCATAGCTACAGTGACATCTTTTCCTATCGTATTAACTGTTTCATCTGTAGGATTCTCTTGCTGACCAGCGACTACATCCGTACTACTAACTTGTTTATCTATTGCTTCTAAAGCATCTTTCCTTAATTCTTCAGTAGTTACCTCAGCAACCAAATCCTTTATTGTTGGGAGGTTGTCCAAAATGGATTTGTCCATTTGATCTTTTGATTCCTTTATTTGAGCTACTGCTTCATTCATTTTGATAGAGGCTTTATTCTGTGCTATATCTGATAGATGTTCTTTTATCATAGGAGGTTGCATCCTATTTTTATTTTTTTCAATTTTCTTAATTTCTGCTAATTGAAAAGTGATTATTTCACTGAAATCAGGTGTTTTATTTACTACTTGTTTAGGATAAGGAGCATTTAAAAATTCTATTGGGGCATTGGCTATCGTTATATTATCACTCTGGTCATTTGTGAAATAGATCCAAGTGAAAGTAGAGACAACTAGAAATAAAACAGCTGCAGCTATTCTGTACCACAGAACCATATTTGGTTTTTTCTGATTATGTAGACCCAATTCCATTTTATCCCATGCACCTGCAGAGGGTGCTACCCTTGCCGTTTCCAGTTTCCTGGCAAACAACTCGTCTATTTCATTTTCATTTCTCATCACCTATAATTTTTTGATTCAACTGTTTTTCAGCTGCTATTAATTCTTTTTGTAAATGACTTCTAGCTCTGCTTAACTGGGACTTTGAAGTATTTACGTTAATACCTAATTGATCTGCTATTTCCGCATGAGAATAACCTTCTATAGCATATAAATTAAAGACAGTACGGTAACCAGAAGGCAACCTCCCTATCATGTTCATCAAATCTTCAACTTCTAAATTCTGTTCTAGAAAGCTGCAGTTGGGGTCGTTTTCTGCCTTTTTTATTTCAGTTTCTAAGTACATAGACCTATTTTTTCGAATAAATGTCAAACATTCGTTAACGATTATTCTTCTTATCCAGCCTTCAAAACTGCCTTCCTGCCGAAATTTAGCAATATTTTGATATACCTTCATAAACCCTTGTATCATCACATCCTCTGCATCATCTCGGTCTTTTAAGTACCTGATGCATATTCCTAGCAATAACGAAGCATATCGATCATACAGTGCTTTTTGAGCCCATGTCTTCCCTTTTATGCAGCCAGTTATCAGCTTCTCTTCGGTAGTAGATTTGTGAATACTCAGAGTCATTTGGTGTTTAATTACACAGGGTAGATGTTAATCGTTCCCAATAGGTTGCACGCCTGTATAAAATTATTTTGAAAATTTATGATAATTTAATTGTTACAGCAAAGAAGCGAACAGAATTGTCGTTTAGCAAAATTGTGAAAGTTTGCCTTTTTAAAATTACTCCTTTACAATGATGAACATCAAAAAACTGTTTTTCCTTTTCCATAAAATCAGTAAGAAGATAGGTCCAGAGTTTTGAAATCTTTTTTATGAGTATGCTTCTAAAACAATGAAGCGTACTGCATTGAAAGCTATTGAAATAACTTTCAAGCCATTACCGCGCAAGAGAAATTAGCTACTTATAATTTCAGTTCTTTCTTTGTAGCCGAAGGATTGTACCCACATGATGGATTAGGCTCTAAAGAAAGAATCATCAATAGCTGTTAGAGAGTTGCTTAAATTTTTATTTGTAATGCGGACATAGTCACCATTATGGTAAGGAAATTAGGGTTTAAGTGACTAGATTGACTGTTAGCTATGGCTTGTGCGAAATTTCTAACACATATTAAATTCTAGCATTAGAGATTCTTAGAAGGGGCACTGATCCGCTAGGGTCTGTCAATAATATCGCGATACACCCTAATTTGTGAAAACACCATCACAAGCGTGAGTAACTTTAGGATAGACAATATAGATCGTCATAATATATCCATCAAAAAAAAGAGCTTGCTTAATATAAACAAACTCTAGGAGGTCGATCTGATATTCTGGACAAATGGGAAGAACCTTCTGGATAGAAGGCTCTTATCAGACACATTACGCTAACCAAGTTTAAGAACTCAAAAAAATCACTCTCACACTAGAAAAAGAAAGCAGGGAATGAAAACTGACTGAACATCCTCCGCTATTCTATTCACTGCATTAACCGATTGATTTAAGGAGACTTTCCTGTAAACACTGTGGTTTCTTGGGTGTGCCTAGTACCCTTCTGTTGTTTCTTCTGCCGTAAAACCACAGGCAAAAGACAATTTATTCTCTTGCTCCAAGAAATAAGACTCTACATGCTGGTCATAACTAATGAGTACTCCATTCCTCCTAAGAAAAGAGATGTAAAGGGACACATGAGAAACACTGATCCCTAGTTTACGGGCTAGCTCTCTACGACTGCCAGTAGCCTTTCTAGCAACCAGTTTATAAATGCGGGTGAGCCTTGCGGCATCTATTTCAAACTGTTTAAGCATAATTAATCAAACATTACAGTAGGAGTTACTGAGACAACTACTTATTTTTAACCTAGTAAATAACAAATAACAGAAATAATGTTTCTTAAAGAAACGTTATTGTTGCGTAAAGATAACATTTTTTTACGCAATGACTAGTAAATACAACATTTTTGACAGAAAAAGGAACATTAATTGGGAATAGGATCAGTGAGATCAGAAAAAAGGCAGGATTTTCACAGGATGAGCTGGCTAAAATCACGGGTTATAACCGCTCTACTATTTCAAACATAGAGCGAAACGACCAGAAACCGTCCATTGAGTTTCTTATGCAGTTTGCTACGCTGACCAATGTTTCTTTAGATGAAATAGTAGGGGTGCCTACTAAAAATGAGGGGCAAAAAGTCATCAATGTAATAGATCAGCTAGATCGGCTAAAAGAAGAAAGTGATCTTTCTATCAGGTATGAACTAGTAAATGCGATCAAAAATCACCTGAACCAGCTAGAAACTGACAACCGGATCATAAATGATAAATACTTGGCCTCACTGGAAGAGCTGAAGGCAATTCAGGAAAAACTGATTACCCTTTTTGCTGAGCGGCCAAAAAAGAAGTAATCCTATCCGACAAGTCAAACACTTCTCCCTTTACTTTTTTCTTTTTATGATTTACCCAGTAAAAATAACCCCCTATTAGCAGAATGGCCACACCTGCTACTAAAAGTAATATTTCATAAAGAGTGAGTTTCTTTGTCCAGTGTTGTTCTTGCTGATGGTTCTCTACTTTTTCTTGTATCCTGACGGCATTAAATTTCTTCTCCACCTGCTCTTTAAAGACGATAAAAGCGTTGATCTCTTCATGAAAAATTTCTGAGTAGGCAAAACTCTTTTCAAAATCCCCTAGCTGATAATGTACTTTCTTCAGTACATTAAACAGTTCTATATTTTCTTTGGACTGGGTTACAGACGGATAAGTACTTTCTGCTTTTGCCAAGTAAACCAATGCTTCCTCATTTCTACCTAGCTCCGTTAAGCACATACCTAAGTCTAAGTAAGTAATGTACTTGGCTTTATCAGTAGTTTTTACTTTAAGGGCGTTTTGGTAATGCATTAAGGCGTCTTCATACGCTTCATTTTGAATATCTATATGCCCTAAACTCTGATAAGAAAGGTGGATGTATTTTTTATATTTCCCTGTACCTGATGGATCATAGTTAATAATGGTTTGGAAATAGGAACGTGCTTTATCATATTTCTGAAGGTCAGTATACAACTGTCCGAATCGGTAGTTTAGTTTTACCTGCCTGTTTTCATCACCGTTGGCTATAGCTCTATCCATTCCATCTAGCAATACTTCTTTTGCTGCTTCATAATCTCCTTTTTTTCTGTAAGCATTAGCCAAGTTATAAGACAAACCTACCTGATCTTTTTCACTGGCTAATGGCAGTGCCTTTTTATAAAAATCAATAGCTAGTCGATAGTTACTCGATAAATCGCTGATCCTACCAAGATTATTTAGAATCCAATAATGATCATTTTTAGAGTCGATATTGTTTGGGATAATTGCCAAAGCATTTAAATAAGAATCAACAGCTGTTATTAGTTGTTCTTTATAGTCATGACAATAACCAAGAAGGTAATAACTGTAGTAGTCCTTTTCATCCCCAAGTCCTAAAGAAAGACTCTGATTAGCAAAATAAATAGCTGAATCCAAATTACTATCCAGATACTTTTCTGATATCTGGTTATAGTCAGGGCTAATCTGTTCTGTAGGGCTGCAGGACAGTAAATAGGCTGTCAAAAGATAGTAGCTCAATAGATGATAAATGGTGCGTTTCATTTAATCTTTGTTATATCAAATGCTATAAAAAGTGCCTTTAAAACTTGTTTAAGGCACTTTGCAATATAATTAGTCTATGGCATATTTAAAAATCAGCCATCATTTTCTGCTCCTGATCCTGGTTTGCCGCGTTCAATATCTTCACCTTCAGTACTTGGCAATTCTAAGATTTCTTCTTCAGTAATCTCAGTTAGCTGGTCTTCGCAAGAAAAACCTAGTCCCATGCATACTACTACGGCGATCATCATTAGTAATCTTTTTTTCATCTGTCTTTTGTTTTAGTTTTTATCAAAATATAAAGGTATTTGACCTCCCTCTTATCAAATTTACTGCATTCTGCACAGAGTCTTAAATCTTAAGACTCTGGGACTTTAGCTTTGGGGTTCTAGGGCTCAAATGCGTTCATAAAAACTTTGGTACCCTTGTGTTTTGTAGCTATAGTTTAAATACATGCTAGTCATCATAGTTGAAAAAATACCAGCCAATTTAATCCCTAAGGGATATTAATTCCCCTGGCCGGGCGCCCCGACTCTTGAGTCGATCATTAAATTATTGCCCATAGATACCCCGTACCCTTGGGTCGGGGTTGGTTCATTTTTTACCCATGTTGGCCTTGTCATTTACATGCCTACTTACCTAAGTGGTTCAAACAAAATAAAACAATAAATACAGCAATGTGCAAGTAGCTTTCACTACTATCAGTATAGATAAATAAGTAGCATAAAAATGTGTTAGTGAAAACACAACACAGGTGTGACTGATTCAGCAAACTTGTGTTAACTCTCTCTTTTAAGGTAAATTATAACTGTATTAGTTTTCTGATGCATCATGTGGGTTGGGAAAAAAGGATAAATATTTTATATCGGTAGAGACTATTAGTTATAAATTGATATATTATCCTCATTTTTGCTCTGTGAAAGCAAGCGATTTACATATCCTGTATGAAGATAATCATTTATTGGTAGTCAATAAGCCAGCAGGTGTATTGGTACAGGGAGATAGAACAAGAGATAAACCTTTGGTGGAAATCTGCAAGGAATATGTCAAAGAAAAGTACAATAAACCAGGTGCTGTGTTCATGGGCTTGGTGCATAGGTTAGATAGACCTGTTAGCGGAGCGGTAGTACTGGCAAAAACTAGCAAAGCATTGGAGCGGATGAACAAACTATTCCGTGACAATAAGGTGCAAAAAACCTATTGGGCCATCGTAAAAAAGCATCCTCCTAAAAAGAGGGATAAACTGACGCATTGGTTGGTAAAGGATGGGACTAAAAATGTAACTACAGCCTATGATAAACCTATTGATGGAGGACTGAAAGCGGAACTGCATTATGCAGTCATTGGTAAATTGAATGATCATTTTTTAATAGAAGTAAACCCAATAACTGGAAGGCCTCATCAGATCAGGGTGCAGTTATCTACTATTGGAAGCCCTATAAAAGGCGATTTAAAATACGGTTTTGCAAAACCAAATGCCAAAGGGGATATTAATCTCCATGCAAGGAAACTTTATTTTGTACACCCTGTTAAAAAAGAAGGGTTTGATGTAACAGCTAGTTTACCAGAGAATGAGTTCTGGGAACAGTTTTTGACATTGGATAAAAGACCCAATATAACAGACAAGAAACTGGATAAATTGTATTGAATGAGCTTTATTAAAAAGCTACAAAATAGATGGAGCCTAAGTAGCAAACTAAAAGTATGGCTAATATTAGTGGTTTTTGCTTGCACAGGCACTACTATTTATTTAGCCAAACCTTATGTACTTGGCTTCTTTAATTTTGAGAAGAATTTACTTTTTGATATCATCTATTTTATACTGATTTGGCCCATTTATAATATAGTTTTGCTCATTTATGGAGCCATTTTTGGGCTTTTTGATTTTTTCTGGAGTTTTGAAAAGAGAATGTTCAATAAATTATTTCGACGAAAGAAGTGATCAATTTTATTGACAAAGAAAAGGCGATCAATAGAATTAATTGTTTGGCCAATGACTCAGAACCTTTCATTTTCCTGATAGACTTTGATCAAAAAAACGCTATTGTTTTACCACTGAAAGAAGTTTCTTCTAATGAGATTTTATTTGAAATTGGAAATATTGAAAACTATAAGAATAGGAAAACCTCTCAGCTTAACAAAGATTTCTTATTTAAAAAGAAGCCCGTTACCTATCATAAATTCAAAACAGCCTTTGATCAAGTAATTCAAAACATTCAATACGGTAATTCTTTTTTAACAAACCTAACTTTTGAAACACCTATTGATACAGATTTGAGCCTTGAGGAAATTTTTAAAAGAAGTAATGCTCGTTATAAAATCTACCTTCAAGATCAATTTGTCTGCTTTTCCCCTGAAATTTTCATCAAAATAGAAGGGAATGAAATTTCATCCTATCCTATGAAGGGAACCATAGATGCCTCCATTGAAAACGCAGAAGAAGTTATCTTGAACGATAAGAAAGAACTAGCAGAGCATGTAACTATAGTTGATTTAATTAGAAATGACCTAAGCATAGTAGCTGATCAAGTACATGTTCCTTCATTTAGATATACGGAATTAATTAGGAATAATCAGTCAAACTTAATTCAGGTCAGTTCAAAGATATCAGGTCTTATCAAGGAAGAGTTTAAAGACCGTTTAGGTGATCTTATATTTAAGCTGTTGCCAGCAGGCTCTATTTCAGGTGCCCCTAAACCACAAACCATCGAAATGATTAATCAGATAGAAGCTCATCGAAGAGGTTTTTATACTGGAATTTGTGGTGTTTATGATGGTCAAAACCTCAACAGCGGTGTAATGATCAGGTATATCAATAAAAGAGAAGGGAAACTGTATTTTAAAAGTGGGGGTGGTATTACTCATTTCAGTGACCCAAAGAAAGAATATCAAGAATATATTGATAAGATTTATCTTCCTATCTAAAAAACATTATCACGGTTGGTTTGGTATAGACTAAATTCCTTCTGCATTATACTTTTTGAGCCTGTTAAAGTAAATATTAATTTAACCCGAATGATGCATTAGACTTTTAAGAGAAAATCATAAATGGCTGTTAGATAGCTGCCTAAATTCTGATTTGCAACGCAGACATAGTCTCCATTATGGTGAGTAGGAAATTAGGATTTAAGTGGCTAGATGACTGTTAGTTATGGTTTGCATCAAATTTCTA
>CALGOB010000262.1 GCA_937958005.1 uncultured Cyclobacteriaceae bacterium | reverse complement strand
GGGGCAAAAGATAGAGGTATTTCACAACGGACAGCATCCTTTTTCTGATACGAAAAAATAATTGAAAGCCTGATTCTGCCCTCAAGAATGCTTAACTTAGTAGCATTGCAAGATGCCCAACTAGGGAATTAATATCTCTTTTGGAATGAACCAACCCCGACCCAAGGATACGGGATATCTATGGGCAATAATTTAATGATCAACTCAAGTCGGGGTGCCCGACCAGGGGAATTAATATTCTTTAGGGATTAAAAAAAGAAATGATCTCTAGAGTACGCTAGTATACAAAATACTTGTTTAATCATGAACTATTGAATGCCCATTTTCCTTTATGTTCTATGAAGACAATCCTCGTTATCTTAATCATACAATTTTCTTTCCTTGGTTTTCATCAAAAATCAATGGCTCAATCAAATTATAAATACTATAGTGATTATTTTGTTTTTGTTTCTTCAGACGATCTGCCTCCATTGGTAATTCCTATGGATATTAATTGGTCTCCTGATAAAACTGGTTATAGCAGTGAGTTTAAAGGTTGGTATGGCACTAAAAATAAATGGCCAATCGCTTATTTCCAAAAACACATAAAGTCAAATAGGGAAAGTATTCCACAAGAAACTTGGGAACATAAAAATGGCCCCTATTTTCAGTTTAACGACGAAGGTAAAATTTTAACAGCTAAGATAGATGGTGCCCCAAAATTGGATATTATCATTCCTGAGAAATCTAATTGGGTTCAAATGCCTTCTTCTGAGGATAAAGAAATTTTCGTCTTTCAGGCAAATGCAAATGTTGGCAAAAAAAGTAGATCTGGTTGGGTTATTTATGAAAGAATTAGATGGACAGAAGAAACTGCTGTGGATTTTGGCGATTTTCAAGCATTCTACTGGCTTCCTTTAATTATTGACAATGTCTTTTATCACTTTGAACAGCACAAAGGCGAACAAACTGCTACTAGATGGTTTGAGAAAGATGGTCAAGTAATGGTAGAAAGTCTTCCTAATTATGAATTGACTATAAAACAAACAACTCGAGACAAACAAAGTGGAAGAGACAATATCCCCCAGGTTTTAAAAGTAATTGCTCCTAAATGGAATCTGAATTTATTATTAGAAAGTAAAGGTTCGCAAGTAGGTTATGGCCCCAAGTTCCCTAAAGGTTTAGGCTACTACCGACAAAGCTTACTAACCTCCAGTGAAGGTTCTAGCCATTCAGCCTATGGCATGCTAGAGTTAATTTTAGAAAGAGATTAACGCATATTTTCTAAATCATAAACAATTGATATTTAAATATTTGCAATGTGTTTATGTACTTTTAATAGCCGTCAGATTAATATTATTGGCTAAACTGTTATCCGTAGACCATCATTGATAACTATTACCTTATGGGCTTTAAGAGTCTGATCCAATATTCACACTCAATTGATAATTACCGACAAATATGCTTCAACTGTTATTATTTTTGTGGATTATAACACAAAGGATCTCCCTTATTCCAAGAAACAATTAAATGGAATTTGAATTAATTGCAAAGCATTTGAATGGCTTAAAGTAGATCAATGAATCCCAAGGACGCATTTTATATGACCAAGTAATTGAACAGCAAGCTCAAAATATTTTAGCGTTAGGTTTCTACCATGGGTGTATCTGCCATGTATTGAGTGCTGTAATGCCTTTATTGGGAATAAAGGGAAAATTCACTACTATTGATAAAAAAATGCAGCTGATCTTTCCCCAAAATATCCACGAGTTAATTTAGACATTGACATAAAACCTATTTATGCTGATGATGCTATATTTAGGAAGTATACAAATTACTAGAAGAAATACCCAGGCCTAAGTAAGACTTGATCTTCAATGATGGTGGGCATATATGGAAAGCAGTGGGTTTGCTTTTTCTCTTTGCGATAAAATGTTAAAACAATGTGGGTAGATCAAATTTGATGACCTAAATTGGAGTATGTCTGCTAACACAGAATCAGGTAACTCGTGGATCGCACGTTATAGCAAAGAGGAAAAGGAAACTAAGCAAATCCGAAAAGTATTTGATTTACTGGTTAAAGAGCACCTTCACTATGACTTATTGAGAGAAGAAGAAGGTTTCGGTTTTGCCAGAAAATCTCAAAATGATCAGGTTGTTGAAATCAAAAAGACTATTAAAATAAAACAAGTTTTGGTCACTAAAGAAATGCTTCGAAAAATGGTTCAAAAATAATGGGACTACTGCGTTTTGTGTAGGTATCAATTAACCAACATAAAACAGTATTTCATTTTTGTATTTTTCAATGTTCTACCCAGCCTCAGGAGTCTTTATTTAGATATAAAAACCGTTTATCTTCCTGCTAATTTTTCATTGCAGTGCGTTAAAGATGAACCTCTAGCAGTGCTAGAGGTTCATCTTTTGCCTTGGTGACACCATCTTCTTCAATAAAAAATCACCTACAAAATTTAATACGTTCTATTAATTTAGACACCTAATAAATATGATATATTGACTTCCAAAATACAGGATTCGTAATAAGGTCTTCTGCAAGAGACCTTGTTGCCATTTAGCCTGTATTATTCACGATAAACCATGACCTTGCGTAATAAGTAATTGATTTGCTTAGTTTTATGATGAAAAACTTAAGAATTGACATAACCCAAATTTGAGGAATGCCAATTTTACTCTACTGAATCGATTACGTTGATGGTCAACCATTTAGTTTTTCTAATAATTATTTCCCGAATTATTCGGGCTAGAGTAGTTGATCAGATATGTTAGGTATGCAAAATCAACCGTAATAATCTTTAGTGTATAATTTTCAGATTTTTCACAAAGTATAAATAGATGCTTTCCAGAAAAATGGGCAATAATATAGAAAAGGCAGAGGAACACCCTCTGCCTAGACCACAGATTATTAACTTAACAATATTTTATTCCTTCATAAACCTATCGTGATAGTGTCTATTAAAGACAATCATTTCACAAACCTCTCCAGCTTATCAAACTGCATGCCACTGGTACTTTCACCTTGCCCGCTTATTTTACTTCTACCGCACCAAAGCACTATTTTGCCATTATACCACCTTACCCGCTGATAAGTAGTTTTTACCGCGACCCCTGTTTTAGGTACTTCTTCTTCTCTTAGAAAACAGGGCTCATATTCATTCTGACGATTAATCGTTTTTAGCAAATCGGATTGGGGGGTTATTTCACCGATGATTTGCCCAGCTATCTTCCTTTTCATCTTCCCTCTTTGTAAACGAATTTGATCCACGCTGTCTTCATTTACCTTCACTGGTACAAAAGGAATCCAATTCTCAGGTACATCACTGGCAATTAACTCATAAACCAACCCACTCTTTTTACTTGTTTGAGAAACCAAATCCTTAGCCAGCCATTTTCTTTTGGCCAACCCGGCTAGTTTCCCATCTCTACCTTTACCCAGTCCATCAGGAATGGTGCTCTCAATTGCCCAAGCCATGTTTGACATCTCATCCCTTACAAACTTCACTTCTTCTATGGGTTCACTTTCTTGGGTCTTTGCAGGTGTAGCCAATACGAGTAATCTGTTATCAGTAAGTTGAGCTGCTCCATGATCTACATCTTTGGTACTCAAGTTAAACATACTCCACTTATGAACGGTATCATCCAGCTCATGTGTTCCTGCACTTTCTACAATAGTTTTCTGTCCAAAGACATCTGTCACTACTATTTCCTGAACTTCACACAAACTCCCTACAGGCACTCTCACTGGAATCATAGACCAATCATTACTATACATTAATCCAAACTGAGCCAATAGGAGTTTTCCCATATCAGCTTCACTTAAATCCATTTTTCCATAGTTTATCTGACCATCTTCAAACTCCCACCACCTGCTTGCTGGCATACCTGGGAATCTTGCCTGAGTAGTTAACAACGTGGTTTTCAACTCGGTCACCTGACTGCCCTGGCTACCTTTATGCTGTTTGACGAAAGTAGCTTCCTGAGAATTGATTTCAAAATTATACCAGTCCAATACTCCCATGGCATGCTCCTCAGTATGCAAGGCTTCTACAGTTCCATCTGGTTGTTCTATGCCAGTTTCAAAGCCATATTCTAATCTATTTCTCTTCCAGTTTTCATTTTCAGAATCGGGCATGACATATAATTCGTCCACCCAGTCGATAAAAGCATAGCCTGCCGCGTTCAGTGCTTTTTGATCTCCAATATGACCGCTATGGATCGGGATCATATTGGCAGCAGCAATACCTTGGTATTTAAGTGCCTCAAAAAATGCCACACCATCCATCGCCTTAGAAGCATTGGCATCTAGCAATGCTTTCATGGGGGCATTACTGTGGATTTCATGATCATCTCCATATGTAGTAGAACTTGCTAAAGGAAAAGAAGCTTTGTAACTGGTATAGTAACTGGAAAGTCCTTTTGAAGCTAACAATTTTTTCCAGTATCTAGCTAACTGAAGTCCCATCTTTAAATCAAAATGTGGCCTAATTCCTTCTACCTGTGATTCTAGTGGAAGTGCGTCAGAGATGTCATGCAGGGATGTATTATTCCCTGAAAAATGTGTGAGTTTACTCGTTTTCATCTTCACTTTCGCGAAAATAGAACTGCCTGTATCTTCTCCTTTAAATTCTCCGAACTGCCACTGCCTAGTAAGCATCCAAAGTGGGTCTGCGATTTCGGCTTTTAGTGCCCTATCAAAGTTGACTGTCCTTGGTCTTCCTTCTATTCGATTGTACTCGTAAGCTTTAGGGGTAAGTAAATTATACATTATCTCTTTTCTTTAAGATTGATTTTGCTGCTTCCAGCAAAAGGTGGTTGTTTATGATATCCAAATTGCGCTATGATCTTTCTTAAACTATCCATTAGGTTATATAGTGGTAATTCCAAAATCTGTTGAAAGGTCTTCGTAATTATCAATGATTTTATCCATGATACCTGGTAATATGAGAGCTGTAGCTTGAGTGCTATTAGAAAACAATTGATCTGGTTCTACTGCTCTCAACCTGGTCATTTCTGCAGTGGATTCTACTATTTTCAATAGTTCTTCATAGTCCCAATTGCCACTCGTTTTAGAAGAATGAACCCCTAGCAAGATAGACTGCGCTGGTTTTGCATTGGGTTGATCATAATGAAAAGCAATGGCCGTATCTTCTTCGTCAACTGTCACTTGCTCTGTCCAATTATCAATTAACAAACCACAGTATGAAGTAGTCCTTGGTTCAAAATGAGCTGGTGTTGATAAATAAAGCGCCAGTTTTTCTTTCTTATTTTTCATGACTTCAGGATCATATTCCAGGCCTAACCACTGATCATCCGTTTCATGTGGTATTTGAATAGGTTTAAAATCTATCTCCTGCTCTCGCAATTCTTGAATGAGCATCACATTTTCTAAAACGCCCATCTTGGAACGAACCCTGCTAATACCATGTAGCCATTTATCCATTATCAGTGGATCATTTGGAATGATCTGCTGACTGTTATTAGTGGCCAATTCTAAGTCTTTTCCTTCATACACCCTGAATTGTGGCAACAGGAAGAAATGAGGGCCAAAGATTGCCTCACAAGCCTTGTTCAACGCTTCCATTTTTTGCTCTGGAGAAGTACTTGCCATTATATCTTGTGCAGCACTGAACTCCTTACTAAATGCCTTCAACCTTCCCTTGACAATCCCTTGTGTAATATCTGCGATTGTTTTTAAGCGAGCAATATCTTCATCTGTTGATCCAGTGGCATTGTATGGAATGGCTTCTGAAATGTTAAAAGCTGCCAGTAAAAGCAAGGTATTTCTCACCAGTGTTTGATCCAATGAAGTTGCCAAGAGTTCATTACTGAGAGTCGTCATTAGATTACTTAACTCTGCTTCAGCTGAAACAATTCTATTTTCATAATCTATAAAATCTTCTCCCCCTGTTAATCCTTTAGTCTCAAAGCTAGGCAAGGCTAGATCAAGTGCTTTCATTGGATTACTTTCAGTCATTACCTTGAATAATTCTGTAATCAATGGGTAAATATCCATCAGGCTTTGGTGATTAGCAGGGGCCATTGAGTCTTTCTCAGACAGGTTAATCTGAAGGTTTTGTATGGCATCATGCGGTGTATTCAAATGCACATAGAGTTCAATTCTCTGATGTATTTCTGATGCTCCTCCTTTTACTTCCCCAATAATTGGCACCAAATCAATTGGGTGAAGCCCTAACTCATCTAAAGTGAACGTTTCATTGAGGGTTACTAATTCATTATCATCATTTAAATAATCATAACTATAATGAGTGATCACTTCTTTTGGATCTCCTATTTGTTCTGCTAACCAAGCATTCAATACGGGTTCAGTGCGCGCTTTTACCGTTTCAGGGATACTCGCCCATAGATTTGAAGGGGATAACCCAGTAGTTGGTAAAATGATCCCTGCCCGTAAAGAAATTGCTTTTCGGTGTTTAGGGGTTTCTATCACTTCAGGTTCTGGAATAGGGGTTCCTGCATTCATTGCCTTGGCCATAGCACCTGATCTGGCAAAATTCCCACTGGCTGCTTGATAGACCGTTTCTGCTACTGTAACATCTCCCAGTCCATCTAAAGTATCTTCTATTTTCAATATGGCTTTGCGAATTTGGTTAGCGATCACTGGATTATCATTGGGAAAGACGGTTAACCCAAATGGATAATCCGACACTCCATTTTCCACACCCAATCTTTTAGCTTCTAAAAGAGTCAAACCATTAACTACTTGGCTGGCTGCCAGCTTATCTGTTGGAGCATTTCCATTATCAGCAGCTGTTTCCAATTGATTGGCTATAATTGGGAAAGACTGTCTTAGCGATTGCACATAAACATTCAAACCTGGGTCCATGTCATGAAGTGTCCTTTCAAATTCATAACCTAAAAGTTCAGGCAGTGAGATGCCTCCTCTAATTCCATCTATGAATTTCTTTGCTTTTCTCACACGTTGAGAGGATAAATTCACTTGATAAACATCTGCTTCTGTTTGCACATAAGCACTTCTTAAAATGGCAGCAGTAGTGGCATGACTAGCCGTTGGCGCATGAATAAATCCTTGATTTTCTGGATCTATAGCAGGAGTTGCTTCACCCAGTTCATTCCGATTGGTCACTATAGGAACCTCATTTTTATCTTTTCTAGTACCGCCAGGCTTCAAGTCTTCTACCCATCCATAAGCACCTATTCTCGTGGTGTAATCAGGTTGCTCACGTAGTTCAGTTAACCGATGGTTAGCCAATCCTGTAATCCAAGCATCTAATCTGTAGGAACATAAATCTATGTGTTCCAGCAAGGTAGTTTGTAAGTTAAACGTAGGGCGTTTTGCTAGGTAATCTATGGCAACTTTGGTGTCTCTCAATTTTTGAACCTCTGGAGAAACACCTATTCCAAGTGTTGTCAATGGGTTGGCCAATACATCAGATAAATACTCGTGCATTTTTCTGTTATCATTTTTCCCGTGGAAAGTTTTATCTAACTCTAGGAAGTGTAGTTTATTAGCAAAAGAAGCATTGTCAAAAAATCCTTTCCAGTTGTTTGTAGTAATATGATAAGGCTTACTAAAATCAAGATTAATATCAAAAGCCCCTGCAGGATCCATGGCTGTCACAAAGGATTTGTATTTATCTCTAGAGAAAATACTTCTCACAAATTCTTTTGGGTTAACTCCTTGGAAAAGAGAAAGCTGATCAGGTGTATATTTTGTTCCTGAACCTGTTACGGGAGCATAATTATTTAACCAGTAGGTAGTTTGTCTTGGAGTCAAATCTACTAGACCCAAGTGATTTCCTATGGCAATCCAATCTAGCAAGTACACCCGTATAATACCCTTTACTTCCAGCTCACTCCATCCATGAGTGTTTTTAGGGGAATTTACTGCATCAGTATAATTAAGTGATAACTCGCAAATAGCTCTTAAATCCCACCCTTTTTCTAGGCAGATCTCCCAGACTATTTGAACAATTTCACTGATTTGTTCTGAAGTAGGTTTAGCAGACGGATTATTCGATACAAATGAACCTATTCCATTATAGTCATTTAAGGTAGGGAAGAGGCTTGAAGATGTGCTATAGAATGTTTTAGTTGCCAACCAAGTCAAAGGATCTGCATTTCCAGGCCCACCTAATTGATGATGATCAGCATAGGTATCATATAAATGATCAATCAATGTATTTTTATCCCAGATTCTCATACTGGCATCCCAATAACTTTGCATCAATGATTTCCGAGAAAGCAGGTGTAGTAAAGAGCTGGAAGATTCATTTCCATTCTTAATGTCCTGTAAGATTTCATCAAAAGATTTTCCTGTCAGTAGTTGGAGGTAGTTTTTATTAGCCGCTATTGGATTTAAGAAGCTTCCCTTTTTAGGAACATCTACATCTATCAGGTTTTTAACAGGACTTTCTTCTGTGGTATAGATGATTTTACTAAACTGTGAGGAAAGTGCCATCTCACGAAAGTTATGACGTCCATTAACCTCCCCATATCTTTCTTTATAAGCACTGATGTCATACAACTGCTCATAAAAATCCACTACTCGTTCTGATATATGGCTGTAGCTAAATTGGTTTGTAGCGCTAGGGAAGGCAGTACTGAAATTTGTTCCAGATGCTTCTATACCTATTCCGTTGCGAGAAGATATAACTGTGGAATGTGGCAGCAAACCCAGCAAGTTGACAAACCGTTTTTGGTAGTCTGCTAATGAGGTTTGATCTGTATCATCTACATTTCTAATTTCCTCATTAACAACAGCCCCCCACCTCCCTGGAATTGTTTTATTAAGATTACTGGTTTGATTCGGATCTCGGTCAGCCCAAACTCCTGCCAGCTCGAACCCTTTCCATAGACGATGCACTAAGACATCTTCTAATATTGCATGGAAATCATCCCCCAGTGTACTACTATCCCTTGTTTCTTCCTTTTTCAAATTGGTTACAGGAAGAATTCCGTAAGGTTGGTTTTTGATTCTTAGCGTAGGGAAATTACCCCTTGCCTTTACGTTATTGATAAAGAAATCACGAATTTTATCAATCGTTTCTTGGTTAAATATATTGCTGTAAGTAGGATCATTGGCATAAAAAAGGTCTTCCAAATAACTTCCTAAAGTTCCTGCCCACAAAGCTTGATTCATTGCAGTAGCATCTGCTAACTCACTCTCATCTGCTCCTTGTACGTGATTAAATATTTGAGGATCTAAAGCCAATTGCTCTGCCAAAAAATCCCCGTCAGTTTTCTGTAAATTTGTCCTATTGGCTAGAATTTGTCCATTAGAAGCTGTTTTACTGGCTTTCTGTTCTGTCTCAAAACTTGTTTCAGCAGTTACATTTTGAGAGCTGAAGCCACTACTCTCGGTTCCTGTATTATTGGTAGGAGTTCCTTGTGCCAAAAAGCTTAATCCTTCTCTAGAATAGTGATGATTCTCAAACAATCTCTCCAATCCCATTTTTGCTTCAGCAGCCGTTTCTTGATCTCTAACCCCTACCACTGCAATTCGTTCAAAACCTGAGTCTGGATTCTTAGGACTGGCTTCTGCTGGAGTCACTGGAATTCTTACAGCCATACCTACTTCTATCGCTTTTTCAAAATTGACCATCCATTCCATGGCTCCCGAAATGACCAAATTCCCTTGCTCATCCCAAGTGAAAGCATTTCCCTCACTAGGATCTAAACCAACTGGCAAAGGATCTGGAATAATTTCTCCAAATTTCAGATAAGGTGGCTCATCATTTCTTTTGTAAGCAGCAAATAACAGCTGGCGTGGCATGACCAAACTTTTGTTGCCTCTATCCCATGCTTTATCTACGATACCTAATCGGGGATATTGTGGGGTAGGATCACTGACCGAAATCTTTGTTTTGCCAGTTACTTTTTTATTGCTGGACACTTCAGCAATTTTTGGTGCAGTTTCTAGACTAGAAAGTGCTATTTCCATCGCTTTGTCTGTTGATACTTTCTCTTGGAAATCTTTCCAGGCTTTTTCTTGTTTGATTAGATCATTTGTTGATTTACTGATAGTTTCCCAAAATTGATTCCCTTTTTCTATTTCACTTTGGGTAAGCCCCGGAGTTTCGTGATTCAACACCTTTTGCGGACGATTTGCTAGGTTTGTTGGTGTTGTTGTTTTTACAATCCATGCAGCTCGCTGCGGGCCGTATTTCTTCACTAAGGATTTCCATGCTGCTAACTCTAATGCTTGGTCACCCAATGAATTCCAAGTAGCATCCCAAAAGACTTGACCTGCTGACAATTCTCCGTGTGTAAGTTCTTCTCTGAGAGCATGTACAGCTATGTCATCTGGATAAGCCCTAATCCACAATTCATTGACAGCATTGTCTATTACCTCAATGTCTTTCTCATAGTATTTCCATTGAGTTCCCCTTCTTACTCCTAAACGAACTGTATAAGTTCCTGCATAATCATAAGTATGAACTGGAGAAGATTTCCCATTATCTACTTGTGTTTTTCCATCTCCAAAATTCCAGCTACTTTCATCAAATCCAGCTCCCGTACTGGTATATGATTGATTATTAAAAGTAAACTCTAAGGGGTTCGTATTGCTACCTGCTGCAGAAAATAAAGCAGCAAAAGTAGTAACAGGTCCCGTAGGCCCAGTAGGCCCAACTGGTACGATCCCAATAGTCCCTCCTCGGTTAGTTGCTATTTGCTTAGCAGATTTCCCCATATCACTTAAAAAAGAAGTCAATTCATCTAAATTTCCCTCCGCTTCTTTAGCTTCTATGGCCATTTCTTTTAGGCTATTTTTTGTCCCTTCTAAAGAAGTTTCTATCTCCATTATTTTCTCTTCCATTTCGGAAGCAGATAGTTTTTCCTCTTGAATTTCCTGATCAAGTTCTTTGGTGGCTGCCTCCATTTGGACAAGCTTCACTGCAGCTTCATTAGCAGTTTTTAAAACTCTTGATTTCTCTTCTTCTGCATTTCTTAAACTACTTTTCTGAGTTGATTTAGCAGTTTTGAGGCCTGTTTTTTCTTTTATATTATCCAGTTGATTAACAAGCACTTCTTGCTTCTCTGATAATTGATTAGTAATTACTTCTGGTAGTTCCTTCTTTAATGAGCTAATAGACTTTTTTTGCTGATCTAGTACTTTTACAAACTTGGCTGCTTCCTCTGCTTTTCTGCTATTGAGATAGGTGAGTAAGTCCAGCTCCTCTTTCAGCAACTTAGCTTCTGCTAGCTTATTGGGCGCCCCCAATGCCACTACTTCCTCATATCGCTCTACATAAGTCTCTAACCTTTTGGACTTTATAACCCTTCTGGCACATTCCAATGGGTATCTTTGCCTCTCTATCCGATAAGAAATACTATTCCTAAATAATTGTCCTTCAGTAGCTATCCTACCTGAAAAAATTAATAATTTTTCAAACTCTGGCGCATGTAAATTGTATTTCCCTTTTATATAATTATTTAAAACATCAAATGCCGTAATCGCTCTTCTTTGTATGTCAATCAGTTCTTTATTGTTTACTTCTTGTCCCTGAAAGGTTTTATAGAGTTGAAAAAGAGATTGAACAGCTTCCTCTATTTTTTTAGCCCTTCCTTTCGTCCATCTAGTAGTAGATGCTTCTTCTATATTTGACCCTTCAATTTTACCAGCTAATTTTTTCTCGAAGTAGTTCACCCTAAAGGTTAATCTTCCTTGTGTTCTGGAGATAGGATTTACTGCTCTAGCAAGTTCTTTCTCTGTAGATTTTGCTTCTTTCTTAATTAAAGGAAGTAGTTTAGCGTGCTCCTCTGTAAGGGCAGTTATCTTTTGATTGCTAACCTGATTGTGTTCATTAATTTCAGCAAGTTGATTTTGAGTAGATTCTTTAAATGAATTCAACTGTTCTGCTAGTGGGTTTTCTTGCTTTTCACTAGTTTTCACAAGATTAGACCTTACAGCAGCATCTAAATTAGATACATTATCTGTCATCTGTTGCAATCTTGCCAATGCCAAATCATTTGAAATTCTCATGAACCTTGTTTCGATTCGAAGAGGGAGCATCAGAATAGGATGTTCCTTTTTAATAGGAAAAGTAGTCTTTAAATTAACGGTACTCATGGAAATGGGATTGTAAAGGTTTAATTATTGATTAAAGAAGAGGCATGAAAACCTAGTATGAATGGTTTCTGTTGCAGAATGCAAGCCATTTCCGCAGAACTCTCCCCCCAAACATATTGATTGGCCAGCGTAACAGTAGTCCCAATGGGGATATGCTGATCAGCAGTTGCCCCTGTTGGGTCTATTACTTGTCCCCAGTGCAAATCATCAGTGGAATGGGTACTTCCAAATCTGGTAAAAGTGGTAGTCCCAGGATCTGTATCTAGCCCAAATTTAAGTTCTCCTGTCCTTTCTTTGAACATAAAAAACCAACCAGCATCTCCTGCTGGATCTGGGTTTCCATCTGGCAAAAGATCACCCGCTACCTGACCAGTAGTCAATTGAAAAGCCAGTGCCATTAGGTTATCTTTCAGCGGTACACGAAACATTGGAAACGCGACATTGGCTGTTTGATTAGGATCATCTAATATCCTTCCTCCATTATGCCAAGTAGCTTTTTGTGCAAACAATACTAAGTTTGGGTATTGCTTTAATAGTTCACCCTTTATTAACAAGACAACTTTACCGTCCTGATCAATTTGAGTAAGGCTATGACTACCAAGCGGAGTATTTTTTTCCCATGTTGTAATGGGGGTAATGTCTTTAGGGTGCTCTGGGGTTAATTGTGCATTTAAATGCTCCCCTGTATCCCAAAACTGTCTAAAATAATTACCTCTTTGGTCTGTCGGGTATTCCCTCCACAGCAACTCACTTCCCATTGCATGATTCATGCCCACCATAAAACTCTCTATAAAGGGTTGGTTGATCTTCATGAGGGAAATGGTATTATTTTTCATTTGCCCTATGGCTGGTGATAGAAAATCAGGATGTTTTTCTATTAAATAAGAAAAAGTAGGCTGTTCAAACTCAGGGTGTGTCATAATGGTCTTTAAGGAAGACTCTTCTGGTAAACGTGCCCTATTAACAGGTAGATCCATATCTATCGAAGACAAAGTTTCTTTCGGTATGGATCGGAGCGGTTCTAACTTATTTACTACTTTTGATTTACTTTGGTTAAAGTCACTATTAGAAAAATCTACCTTTGAAGCATTCGTGGCATTCTTATCTATTTCTTGCTGATCAATCTTCCCTTTCAAATTTGTTACGCGAGAGATAGAGTCAGGGTCAAAATCATTGACCTTTAAACTTCCTACACCTGCGGGATTTAATAAGACTTTCTCATCTAGTGCTTTAGGTGCTGCTGTGGTTATGTCAAGGTTTGCGCCATTGGGTGTATGATCTGCCAACTTGGTTACTAAGTCACCTTGTAACTCTTCACCTGCAGCCAAGTTCTTATTAATTTTTTTTGCTAATGGTCCTTTTTTCCTAATCAGTTTGGTAAATGCAGGATCTAATGAAGCATTCGGCATGGTAGACTTAGTCACCTTATCATGAATGGTTTCTGTAGTAGAGCCATTATCAAATTCGATTTTACCATGTAAAGCCTGAGTAACTGCTAAGATCTTTTCTTCATCTCTAGCTGCTAAGTGCTTTTTAAACAACCTAGTGGCTACTTCTTTTCCTAGTTCTGCTTGCCTGAGTTTTTGATTAGCTTCTCTTAATTCTCCCACTTGCTCCCAAGCTTGCTGCATAAATACATCTTGTTTCTCCCGAACTAATTCTGCCCCTATTCCTGCTGCCATTCGATAACTGGGATCTAGGTTCAATTGGTGAAACCAGTTTGCATCTTTCAATAAGCCAGTTCCTGTATCTACAGCATTTTCAGCTGCATGCCATCTACCATGCATGGGAGGTATATTGACTAAAGGATCTTCGGTAATGGAAGCATTGGGTGTTTGCTGTAGGTTATCTGCTTCATTTAACTGAGCAATTAACTTATTTCTAGCGATCCGATCTACTGCGTTTTGATCTCCAAACCATTTGTGTTCAAAGTTAGGAGGAACCAAAGCGGATTCTATTGGTAATTCTGTAGATCCTTCCACGGTAATGTGTGAAGGAATAGAAGTTTGACTAGTTCCTACAGGGTTTTTGGTAGAATTCCCTATTGCGTCTGCTGCTGTATAATTTGGAAAATCCTTGGTAGAAGGAACACCAAGCTCTTCAAATATGTCCACTACATTCACAGGTGGTGCTGGGAAATCTTCTGCAGGATTTGGTTTTAGTTTTCTAGCCAAAGTTTCAAAATCATTGTTTTCTCCTGTAGAAAAACCAAAATGATGATAAAAAGGGAAAGACAATTCTGTTTGGCCTGAGCTCCAAGCTGCTTTTTGAATGGGTGTAGTGGAAGTATCTTCTCCAAGGCCAGCCAGCCTTCCTACCTCAAAAACAGGGACTATAAAGGCAAAATATTGCTGTTCGGCCTCTAGCTTCCTTGGGCAAATTATCCTAGAAAGAGCAGCGTCTGGGTTACTGCTAAATAGCTTCTCCAAAGCCTCTTCATCAGAGATGGGATTTCCCTCCTCATCTTGGCTCATCAAGTCTTCATTTACCTGAACATGTGCCCACGCCCAAATCTCTTCTGGGCTAACATCTAGTACTGGCTTCGTTATCCTAATGGAAGGCAATGGTCGACTATCAGCAATCCAAGTAAATTCGTTTTCTTTCAAGACCAGAAGCATCATCCAAGGCCTTAATTTATCTGGATCAGCTTGAGAAGGTGCTGCTGAAGTATATCTCCATGGGAAATCTTCATCATAAAACTCTACAAAAGCCAGGGAATTAGGCTCAAACTCATTAGTTCCCGCTGTAGGTTCATTTCTAATAATGGCTTGAGGTTGAATTCCTATGACATCTCCAGGCCCAGCTAGCAACACTTCTTTATTGAGAAGCGGAGCTTGGTCATTTTTTAAATTGATTTCTACGTCTAGCTTTACTCTTTCTTTTGCTATATCGTTTCCATCGTCGTTTCGTTCTATGAAACCACTGAGCCCATGACGAACCCAAGGAAGAAAAGTATAATTACTCATAATTAGCTATGTTTAGTAGGTTATTAGGCAAAAGCCAGTGGGTGATTTATTGTTTTTATATGATCGCTCAAAGAGGAAGCACTCGTAGCATTAGTTACTACTTTCCGTTTTTCTATAGGAACTATTTTCACTTCATTCTCTAGTAGTGGAAAATGTTCTATCGTTTCCTTTAGCTTCATTTTTGCAGCACGATAGTTATAAGCACCTGAATCTATGGGTTGTAAACTCCTTGCATCTACCAATCTATACTTCTGCTGGTGAATTTTAATCCCTTGCTTGGCCTTAGCTGCTACTATTGGCGAATGCTTGGAAAACTCACTTCTAGCAACAGCGGTTCGTTTTAACTCTATTGCTAAAGCGGTCTCACTTTCATAAGGAATACCTTTTGAAGAAGCTCTGGCTGTGGAGTGTGCCAAAGGAGCACTTTCTTTCACACTTGATCGCGCACTTAAATGTGAGGTAGTAGTTGTACTTACCGTAGTAGGGCTAGTAGTAGTAGTAGTAGTAGTAGTAGTAGGTGGTACAATTGGGTTTTCAACTGCCACATCTACCAAGGCTAGTTCATGCGCTACTGCCTTGGTTCTTTTTCTCCCAGCACGCAATGATGAACTACTGATCCTAACTCCACTGGTGTATTTTTCAAATGATTCTGCTTCTACTGCAGCCGTTTTATCCTCTATCTTTTGGAACTCCATGGGCGCAAAGAATTCTTCTACTTCTTCTAAAGAAACTTCGTTTCCATTTACCTTTACTTTTTCAATATCAAATCGGTTGGAGCCCTCAATTTCATTGGTTCCAAACTTCTCCATATCAAAAGCTAATGGCATGATATTTTGAGAAATTTCTAAACTTCCCATTGGCCTAATAAGCAAAACATCTTCAGGGCCTTTAGCAAATGTTACTAACTCATGCTGAGCAACTCCATTTACTGGTTTCCAATTCTCTGTATTGAGCAGGCTTTCCAATAATAAACTCTTGAGCTCTATGGTTGGAGTGGTTTCAGGAATTGCTTTCCCAAATTGCTCATCAAAGCTTCCTTCAAATTCAAGAAAACCACCAATGTTAACAGACACACTGCCATAAATATGCCATGGAGAAGGACCCGTAAGCGTTGCTGCTGCTGATAAGGAAAGTAAAGGTTTTCCTCCAAATAAAATAGCCCCCTTCAATACCACGCCTACCTCCATATTGAATGGATTAAAGAAGAAAATGGTATCTAAGCTGAATAAAACATCAATGGCTATTATTTTTAAATCGACGAAGAATACGGCTTTTGCACCAAACTGGAAGGTATTGGAAGTGATTGCTAAGTAACTTTCTACATATAGCTTGACAAAATCTTCATTCAAGATGATAATCGACAATCGCTTCATGTCACTCAGACCAAGCGGTGGAGGTGTAAATGATGGATGAAAACCTCCCATAGACAAGACAAATACGGGGTTATCTCCCCAAGTCAAGCGGAATGCCATGTCTCCTTCTATGACCATGGTCAATATTTTTGAATTATAGATAGACGCATCTATAGAAATCATCTTTCCTGGAATATCCAAAATCCCTACGAAAGCAATATTGATATCTAATACCTTAAAAGTTTCATCGCCATCATCTCCTCCTGTATCCAACAGGGAAATACCAATAAGCCCCGGTAGCATAATTCTTGGGTCGGGCAATTCAATCATGAGCCCTACTGAAATAGAAACAAGTGATTTATCCCCCCATGCTCCTTTTAACATAGGGCCAAATACAAAATGATCTTTTTGGATAGGGAAAGCAGCATCTAGGTCACTGATTACTTTCTCTGGATTATTCAAAATATCCTGTGGAAACAAGATGCTTTCCAACATCCCTGTTTTCAGTCCAGCTCGAACTACATCTGCATCTATGGAGCGATGTAATGCCAAGATTCCACCAAACCCAGTAATAGAGAGTCCCATACCTACTTGAATGCCTGGAGAAAACTCAACCGTGATGACTACTAAAAGAGAAAATCCCTCTTCTACACCCGGCAATTTAGTGGTGATGATACAGACTGCTGAGATATTGAAGCCGCTAGCAAAAGTAAGTTGTAAGGCACCTACGTAACGAGGTTCTTCGAGAGACAAGAACCCTCCTCCTTTGAAACCACCAGCATCTATGGACATGCCTATCCCAGAAGGTGGCTTAAAACCGAAATCTAAATCGAGTGGCCCTAAGTTTCCTCCACCACTTTCGGGTAGGTTGAATACGGCTTTCATTCCCATGTTTTCAACCATGGCATTGAATGGCCCTATAGACAAGCCGATACTTCCTCCAATGGAAGTAGCTACTCCTTTGTTTCCGGGTTCTCCTGCCAATCGGAAACGAACGTCTTTGAAATCAATGACATTAAATAAGGTTTGATTCAACGGAATAGATAACTCTAATGCATTGCCAGAACTAATTCCATAAGTAAATTTGAATCCTTTTTTATTAGTCCATTCAAGTCCCATGTCAAAGGCCAGCCTTAATCCTTCTTCAGGTAATATTTTTGCAATAAAACCATCTCCGTCACCGCCTTGAATGACAAATGCTGCTTCACCTAGTTTTAGACGCCCTCCATAATGTAGGCTTTCAATATCGCTTACATCAGGGATTTCAAAAAATCCACCAAAACTAATTTCTTTGATTTCAAAACGAGTGCCAGTAGTAGACCCAATGAGTAGTGCTTGATTACCTAAATCAGGATCTCCTAATTTGGTCAAATCCAGTCCGATTTTAAAATCTGTTAAACTTCCACCTCCATCAGGCAAAGTGACTTCTATCCCATTTTTAGTAATATCAATAGCACCTGG
>CALGOB010000261.1 GCA_937958005.1 uncultured Cyclobacteriaceae bacterium | reverse complement strand
AAAAAGTGCATGAACTTAACTTAAATACAGAACAATTATGGAAGGGTTATTACAAAGAAAACCCTACTATTGTAAATCAATAACAGGACTATGAGAAATTGTAAATCTATTATAGGACTATATATTTAACCTGTAAACTTATTTTAGGACGACACAAACCTTGACCCCGTCTTGGATCTGATAATACCGATAAATGTTCTTGTAAACTCAACTTTTTTTTACAAATATACTACTTAATAGAACTTAACAGCCCTGCCCCGTACCCTTGGGTCGGGGTTGGTTTATTTTAAGCAAGTGATTTAATGACTTAAATTAATTATAATATACTAGTAATCAGATTTATAACAGGTGTATTAACTTAACACAAATTTTTGCTCATTAATTCTCACAACTTAAAATCCATCTAGAAATGGATATTAAGCGTGTTTTTAACTGATAGAATATTTTTTATAAACTTTTTAAATTTTTTTTTTCTAAGAATATTACCTAATCAATTAAGTCGTTTATAGTCTACAATATGACGTTTTTTTACACAAAATAAGCCTAAAAAGCTGTCTAAATTAATTTTAAAAAGAAACCGTAAGGCTTTATTTGGCCTAAGTTAGAATTTTCTGCTTGATTAGTATCTTGAAATAATTATATTCATTCTTGTTATACCTTAAATAAGAGATAGATTTTTACACGCATTTTTAATTATAATTGCAGTGGTTTTTATTAACCAGAGGAACACAAAATTTTTAATTTTATCAATAACCAACAGAAAAGTTGTACTATGAAGAAACTATTTTTGTTTTCGATAGTGCTTCTTCTGTCCCTAAGCCCGCTTATAGGTCAAGAAGTGGGGGAAGAAGGATCAACTGGCAATAGTCCAGAATCAGGAGATGTACTTATTGAAATCACAGGCACCCCGTTTACGGGTGGTTCACTACTAAACTTTGGCTCGTTCAGAGGAAGATATTTTATCAATGATAAAATAGTACCAAGGTTAGGTTTTACGATGAATATCGACAATAGGCAGGTTACACCAGATGTTGTGACAAACCTAAGTCAATATGCAGTAATGCCAGGTGTAGAATACCACCTCACCAACGAAGGATCTTTTAGATCATATGTAGCACTTGACTTAACAATAGGTCAAAGATTTGCTAGTAGAGAGTCCCTTAGTGGATCAAGTGTAGATGGAAGCACTGATATACCTAATGGAAATAACTTTGCTTTTAATACAACTAGACGAGGGTTTTTCCAGTTTGGAGTTGGGGTTTCAGTAGGAGCTGAATATCATTTCGGATCTAGGTTTTATGTAGGAACTGAAATTGGTTTAGGCATACTGAGCACTAAATTTAAAGATGTACGGGTAGATGGTGAATTGTATCAAGTAGGTACTGTTGCAACTACAGGTTCATTAAACACAATCAACACTTTCAAAATAGGATTTAAATTATTGTAATAAGCCAGAAATATGAAAAAAAATTACTTAAATAATTTTAGGCGCGGCTTAAAGGCATTAACACTTGCAATGATCGCAGGTTTTTTTGCATTAGAAGCTAGTGCACAAATAATAGTGTCTGATCCAGCGGATCGGCCTGACCCATCAGAAGATCAGTTTATAGGAGCTGAGGCTGAAGTGACATTTAGTATAGACCAAACAGGAGGTAACTTTCCCGCTGGTACTATTTTTTACTTGCATACAGGTTTTCCTTTACAAGAAGATAACATAATAGCTCAAAGAAGTACAGCGGGTACCATTAATTTTAATTGGCCAACAGTTCCTTTTCCGGGAAATGAGTCAGTATTTATTTCTGCCGCTACGGGTTCTTTTGAAGCAGAGGAAATAGAAATAGATCAAAATGATTTATCTATTGTTGGTAACAGCAGTGGGCTTACCATGAATGGAACAGGCCTAAGAAGAATTACTACTCAGCCTATCAACACTGATTTTCCAGATGAAGTAATTCTTAACTTAGATTTGTCTACAGGTGGTATACCTGATAGAAGTCCTGATCCATCTAATGCAATTGTGGTTCAGTTTTCTACTGATGGAGGGGCTACTTTTAATGACATGACAGATACCAATGACGACAATCAGTGGTTAGATGGTTCCGGTAACTCTATCGAATTTATTTTGACATCAGGTCAAAAATCAGCGAATACTATCTTTAGAATTGTACAAGAAAATTCTAATAGTTTTGTAGCTGGAGAAGAGGCTTGGTCTGTGAGTAACAACATTAACTTAGAAGTAGGTGGTATTGTTATTTCTGAAGATCTTCCGTTAGGTACTTTCACGATACAAGCACCAAGTACACAAATAACAGCTTTTAATGATGGAGCTGGTGATCCAACTACTAATTACTTTGCAGGTCAAACTGTAGAAATAGATGCAACATTTACTGGTGCAATGGATCAAGTAGATGAATTCAGTTATACTGCTGTATTCAGAAATGGTGATAATGAACGTTTCCAACTAGTGGGCGGAACTTCTGCTAACATTGACAATAACATTACAGTAAGTGGTACTATTCCAGCTGATATTACATTAGATGGTACTTGGGATGTATCTATTGAAGCGTTTACTGGTGCAGCAGCTACTTTTGGGGTAAGTGAAGAATTTTCTTCTAATTTCCCGCAACCATTTAATTTAGGTGAGTTGACTTTAGTAGGAGGAACTCAGCCAAGCACATCCGACCCAGCTATTTTTACTTCAGATGGAGACAGGTTTGCATTAACGCCTGAGATAGATGTACAAACGGTTGATAACTCTAGTGTTTCATTTAATTTAAGTAGGACAAGTTCTGGTTTAGTACCAGATGGTACTGAGATCGTATTGGAGTTTACTACCAACGGAATAAATTTTGATCAGATTGGTGACCCTGTAAGCTTAAATGCTGATTTGTCTGAAGATCTTGTTTTTGGACCACTTCCAGCTGGATCGGTTTCTGCTACTACCCAATTTAGAATCAGACAGATTTCTAATAATGGAGCAGGTTTGTCTACTTGGAGTCTTGACGATATTGAAATTTCTACTGGCGGAACAATCATCTCAGAGAGTTCTTTTAATGCAAATAGCTCAATCATTGATGTCAATGCTCCAACTGTGGTTCTTGATCCGGTAACCGTGACAGATGATTTAATCTTTCCTGGTAGTACAGTTTCTTTGACTTATAATATTATCAGTGGGGCTTTCCCAGCAGGAACAACCTTTGATGTAGTGTTAGATAATGGTCCGTTTCAATTTATTGTAGGAAATGCAACAGCTATTACTCCTGGTGATGACCAAAACCATGAAGTTTCTATTACTGTACCTTCATTAGTAGGAGGAAATTATGATATCTTCTTAAGATCAATTGAATCTGAGGTTGAGTCTAATGAAGTGATTATCCCAGTATATAATACAACATTAGCAATAACTGAGATTACAACAACAACGGGTGTTACTGATGGTGGATTAAATGTGATCTTCCCTGGTGATGAAATCACTGTTAACTATACAGTAGATGGTGAAGTTGGTGCTGGTGCAGAATTGATGTTAGAAGTACGAGATTATGATCAGGATGAAAATGACAATGATGGATTTGTTTTAGTTTCTTCTGAATTAGGAGCAGATGGTTCTATTACTGGTACTTTATCTTCAACTATCAACTATGATGATGAAGGGGATGAAGATCCAATGATCAGAATTAAAGTAGGTAGTGGTGTATTAGCTGCTGCGGCTACTGAGATTTTACAGGATGCGAATGGAGATGATATTGATAACAGAGAATATGAAGAAGAAGTATTTGACTTTTCATTGACTCAAGGAGCTAACCCATTAAATGAGGATGCATTTATCGGTTCAAGTACAAGAACGGCAGCTACTCTTGCATTCGATTTCTCATTAGGAGGTCGTGTAGATCTAAGCCTTAGTAACTTAGGAGGTTTTAATGGTGAACCACAGAATGTTTATTTACAAGCTTCTGTAGATGATGGAGCTAACTGGGTAACATTTGCTGATGAAGAATATAATAACAGTGGTGTTAGCTTCAATGGTGAAGAGATTCCACAGACCCTCCGCAGTACTGCTACTCGTATCAGGTTTATTTATAACATGGAAGGTGAGTCTGCAGAGTTTGAAAATATATTGGAGATTAATGGGATCACTTTAACAGCTAGTAGATTAGTGCAAGGAAATGTTGCTACTAGAAATATTAGTGATCAGTTTAGAAAACCTACTGTAGCATTAGAAAACTTAGATATTTTTGATTTCGTCGTAGGTGAGCAATTTACCATAGAATATACAACTACTGGTCCATTCCCAGCAAATACTGCTTTTGCAATTGTATTAAACAATACTTCAAATGATTTTACAACGGTGATAGGAGAAAGTACAGCAACAGGAAATGCTTCTGTTGATGTAACTATGCCATCTTTTGCGTTTGAAGATAATGGTTCTGGTGCTCCTTTGTATAATCAAATTCAGATTTTTGCCTATAATACTGCTATCAACCCAAGTTTTATAGCAGACGAAACAATTATTGTAGATGAAGATGAGCAATTTTTAGTAATAGAAGGAGTTAACGAAATTGATCTTCCTGGTAATGGAAGATATATTTTTGATGATGAGGGCGATAGAAGTTTGCTTACACAAACGTTTGATTTAACAGTAGCCGACGGTAATTCAGTAACGTTGAACTTTGATTTTGAAATTTTAGGAAGGAATCCAACGAATAACATTCTTACAATTCCTGTTTTACAAGTTTCTATAGATGCTGGAGCTACATTCCAAAATATTCCTGTTGAAGAAAATGGTTTATTTGGTGATGGTTTCTTAGTTAGAAATGATAGTTACTCTGTTGTTATACCTTCGGAATTCTTAACGAGTGAGACTCATTTCAGATGGTTTCAGCCTTTGAACTTAGGAGAGGGAAATGATGGGTGGACTATATCAGGGGTCTCAATTACTTTAGAGAATGGAAATGAGATAACTACTTTTTATGATGAGTTAAACAGCCCAAGAGGAGCTAATCTAGCTCACCCTACAATAGCTGACCAATACCTTTGGGAGCAGGCAAATGCTGAAACAGACCCTGTATTCAATGGAGAGGCTTACTCTTTCAATTGGACTAGGTTATTTGAAACAAGTGATGAATTTCCTGCAAACACAAGGTTTGATTTTGTTTTGTTTGATAATAACGAAGGAGAGTTTGTAATTGACCCATCTACTGATAGGCCTTTTATCACAGGTACATCTACTGATGTAGGTACTTTTGAAGGAAACGTTCCTTTCTTCGTAGTATCCGGAAATTATAGTGTAAGGTTGATCGCTTCTATTGAAGATGAAGAAAACGGAGATTATTTCTTCTTTGGTAATGAAGATGGTGAAAGCTTTACAACGGTAGGTAATTTAAGTGTTTTCTTAAGAGCAGTTAGAGTTTCTGTGGTAGGTGATCCTAATGCAATTATTTATGCCGGTCAAGATGTTACATTTGACATTGAGTTAGAAAATGATGACGAAAATGTAATTGATACAGATGGATTGACAGCTAATTTAATTGCTGAATTTGATGGTAGCTTTTGGTTAATTGCTGCTCAAGAAGGAACAGCTGATATCACTACTGCTTTACCTCCATTTATTAATGAAGACACAGAATTTACAGTTGTGCTTTCTGAAGGTGGCCCAATCGGCACAATTGGTGAGAGAATAGATATAAATACATTAGTTAATTTGGAAGACGAAGAAGGTGGTTTCATTAGCAGAAATCCTGGTTTAGGTCCTGTTTCTTTCCCTAATGAGTCCGGTAGAAGGTTTATAACTACTAGAGAATTTGCGGTAGGTGAACTAGATGATATTTTATTGTTCCAATATGACCTTACTTTCGACAGACTTCCAAATCAGTTAACAGCAGACCAACTGTTGATTTTTGAAGTTTCTACTGATGGTGGTGCCACTTATACAAGTGTTCAAACGTTCCCTGAAGCGGATGCAGAAGAAATACTAGATGCTGATAGTTTTCAATTTGAAATTACAGAGGCAATGAGAACTAATCCTACTACTTTCAGATGGAGACAAGAGGAGGCAAATGGTTTTGTTCAATTAGAAAACGTTGAATTCTCTGTAGCGGAAACACTTCCGTTTAGTACTATAAGTACTATAGTTCCAATTAGCCCTCAAGCACTTTTAATATCCTCTTTAGGGGCAGAAGAATTGTGCTTAGAAGATATAGTTTCTCTAAACTATGAAATTAGAGGTAGATTTGGTTCTGAAAATACAGTCACTGTTCAGTACACTTCTGAAGAAAATGGAAGTGATCCAGTTTCTGGATTTGTTTTTGATTTAGTAGAAGGAGATGGTACTATTACTTTTAGTTTACCTTCTGATATCTTGAATGTAACTAATGCTAATGATAATGTGAGGTTTAATTTGAGAGCTGAAGATAATGAATCATTTAGTGACCTATTTCCAGCAGGACTTAACTATATTGTAGATGGGGTTACCTCCGAAAGAAGTATAGAAATTGTATCTCCTATTAACAGAAGTACTACATTTACTGTTAATGATGAGGAAGTTTGTGATAACAATCCTATAATTCTGTCAATAGACGCTCCAGTTAATTACTTTACTTATCAAGTCTTAAATGCAGAAACTAATGAGCCAATAGGTCAGCCATTAACATTTAATGACAACGTAGGTGAAGAGACAGGTAATGAAATAGAGCTTGGGATATTTACTGAAACTACAGAGCTTGCTTTGCAGATTACATCAGGCTCATCTACTGGTAATTTATCATGTAATACTTTAGTATCAAATTTTAATGATACGGTAGAAATTTTGGAAAACTTCCAGTTATATAGAAATAATGTAAATGAAGCTAATGTAATTGTTGAGGCTGGAGAAACTCTTAGAGTTTGTGAAGCAAACGCTACAGGTGTAGTTCTTTTGAGCCTTGGTAGAGTTTTAGCAGATGGATCATTTGATGATAGTGGGTTTGATAATGTAGAGTGGTTTGTCAATGATTTAGATAACCCTATTGATGGTGATGGTATTTTAGGAGATGATGAAGACATAAGCATTTCTGGAAATTATTTTGCAAGAGTTACAGATGGTGACGGAGGATGTTCATATTTAACTGAATCTATTGCTATAGAGGTGATAGAAAGACTAGATCAACCAACTATTGAATTAGTCAGTGGTGATATATCTGGTTGTGATGGTGTAGCGGAAGATGTAGTATTGACTGTTACTGAAGAATTTGCATTCTACTTGTGGAGTAATAATGAGACTACTAGAGAAATTACAGTTTCAGATGAAGGTGTTTATACCGTGCAAGTTTCTAATGTAAGTTTTGTTGGGAGCAATAACTCTTGCGCTAGTCCAGAATCAGATGGTATTAGGATCGAAAGAGGGTTTTTACCTGAATTAGCAGTTTCTACTACTAGCAATACTACTGGTAGAATAGGAGAAGGTGATACTATTGATGGATGTGAATCTTTAACTTTGAATGTATTGGCTGATGGTTCTACGAACATTGGTGATGCAACATTAAGAGTGTTAAGAGGAACAGATGTGGTTGCTTCTAGTGAGCAATCTCAAATTGTAATAAGAGAGTCTGGTACATATACAGTACAGTGGGTTAATAATAACCTGAACTTTGACTGTGAAGTTACTTC
>CALGOB010000260.1 GCA_937958005.1 uncultured Cyclobacteriaceae bacterium | reverse complement strand
GAATGATGCATTAGACTTTTAAGAGAAAATCATAAATGGCTGTTAGATAGCTGCTTAAATTGTGATTTGCAACGCAGACATAGTCTCCATTATGGTGAGTAGGAAATTAGGATTTAAGTGACTAAATGACTGTTAGTTATGGTTTGCATCAAATTTCTATTGCATCATTCGAGTTTAACCTCCATTATGTATTTAACTTTTAAGAGAGAATCGTAATAGCTGTTAGTTTTTTAAATTCTTATTTGCAACACAGAAATAGTCACCATTATGGTAAGTAGGGAATTAGGATTGAAGTGATTAAATGACGGTTAGCCATGGTATGCATCTAATCTATAATGCATAAAATAGGCTTATTATTGTTTAATATTATCTGCTATTTGTGCATAAAAATGCTGAGAATCAAAGGGCTTCGAAATATAACCATTCATTCCGGCATCTTGTACTTTTTTGCTGACATCCATTAGAGCATTAGCAGATAGTGCTACAATTGGTGTGTAAAACTCTGTATCTTTTTCATGATTCCTAATGGCAATAGCTGCTTCATAACCATCTAATACAGGCATTTCTAAATCCATCAGAATGAGATCATATTCATTTTCATTCTCTTTGACCTTGTTTACTGCTATTTCTCCATTTTCTGCTATTTCAACTACACACTTATATTTCTTTAAAAACTTGCTAGCTACAATTTGGTTGATTTTATGATCTTCTACAATTAATATTTTTTTGTTGAAGATGATGTGAAATTCGTCTCCTTCTTTCTCTGTTATGCTTGGGTCTTCCTTGAAAGGGATGGGAAGTTTAACACTGAAATAAAAATTACTGCCTATGCCTTGCTTACTGCTTACAAATAATTTGCCACCCATAAGATTAACGATGTTTTTTGAAATAGAAAGACCTAAACCGGTTCCTCCATATTTCTTTTTAGCATCAAACTGATGAACCTGAGTGAATCGGTCAAATACGGAATTAATTTTTTCGGGAGAGATCCCTATTCCCGTGTCAATTATCTCGAATTTGACTTCACCTAGTCTATCATTAAGGTTTATGAGTTCTACAGACAAGACTACAGATCCAGTTGAGGTGAATTTTACAGCATTGCCAAATAAATTGATTAATACTTGGCTTAATCTTGTTTCATCACCCAATACTAAATTAATCCTTTTAAGTTTATTTTGATATTTAATCTCAATGCCTTTTTCTTTGGCTTGAGGAATGAAAGAATTTACTACATTCTCACAAAGCAGATCCAGGTTAAATGATTGACTGTCTAAAATTAGTTTTCCTTCTTCTACTTTATTAAAATCAAGGATGTCATTGATAATCCCCAATAGGTTTTCAGCGGAAAATTTTAATATATTTAAATTTTCTAATTGATCTTTTCGAGGGTTTTCTTCCAATAACAATTGTGAAGTTCCAATTACAGCATTTAGTGGAGTTCTTATTTCATGACTCATCATGGATAAGAACTGTAACTTGGCAGCCGAAGCTTCCTCCGCTTTATCCCTTGATTGAAGAATTTCGTTTTCGTAAACTTTGCGTTGACTTATGTCTCTTATAAAGGCGCAGACAATCCATTTTTTACTAAGTTTAACTGATGCTAAACTAATTTCTACATCAATAGACCTTTCCTCTTTATGTAGAAGTTGCGTTTCAAGTATTCTTTTATCTTGACTATCTTCTTGATGAATACCAATATCTTTTAGGTTAAACAGAAAGTCCTCTTTGAGATCACTGGGAATTAACTTCTCCGTAAAAAGCTGCCCTACTATCTCACTATTATCCCATCCTAGTAAATATTCAGATTGAACGCTCCAGTATTCAATGTGTCCAGATTCATCTAAAAGAACCATGGAATCCATTGCACTCTCAATTATTTTGTTTAATAAATTTTCTGATTCAATAAGTTCATTCTCTATCTTTTCTTTTTCCTTGATTTCATGAGATAACTGCTGATTAGTATATTCTAAGGTGTCTATTTTTTCCATTAATAGACTTTGAATTTGGACTTTGTTTAAAGTTTCTAATTGATCAATGTTTAAATTTCCTTCAGGGACTAAATTAATCAGAAATGGAAATCCTTCTAGTAAATGAAATATTTCTGAGAGCTCATAATATTTGTCTTGATAGATTTTTAAAGTAGCTTCATTGCCTAAATAACCTTTTAAAACATCGAAAATATCTCCTGATAAGTTCAAGAGCTTTTCTCTATTATCTTTTTCTTTGAGGTATTCTTCTACGAGCTTTTTATTTGAAAGCAATAAGTTCTCTTTCATACTTCCAAGAATAGAAATGCTTTTATTTAATATGGATGTTAAAAACATAGCTGCCAAATGCATTTCCTGAAGTTCTTGATCCATCAAGGCAATCTTAAAACTGCGTTTGTTTTTTATGTGATCAAACCTAACGAATAATTGCTTTCTATAATTGAGTTTGTCTTTTGAACGGACTATGTTTTGTTTAATTAAAATCTGTTCTCCTAGCAGGTATATGTTAAGTGTATTATCTCCTGTTGAGTTAGTGAGAGAGTCTTTAAACTGTGAAACTTGCCTAACATAATTTTTAGAAAAACTCTCAACTTGAATTTCATGTAATACTAGATCAATCAATTCAATAGCCTCACTAACGTATCGACTATTGTAATTGCTCGAATGAGCACCTTTAAACCAATTTAATATTTTTCCTAACACCCAGTATTAACTATAACTTACTTGCCTTGTAGATTTGGTAGAAACCAAGAGCTGAAAGTGACCATGTAATGATTAATGCGATGAACCAAACTACTTCGCCTAACGATTTACCTAATAGTTGATTGAAAATATTAGTTCCATAACGCATTTCAACATGCATATGGATATGCCCCACTGCCATCACTAGAAATCCCCACGCTAAGTATTTCATTCCTTTACCAAATTTACCTCCTTTAAGTTGCTTAGCAGTTAAAAAACTAAATACTAATGCAATAATCAAAAATGGTAACTCTAATATACTCAAATACATAAGACAATTTTTGAATTTCCAATTAATAAAGGTACAACTAGCTATGGGAAATTGCAAGAGTAATGTTATTGGTTGACCTTACAATTAACTAAATATCCTACAGTAGGGTTATTGTATTGAATAATGTTGTTCAGTTTTCTTTCAAGAAATTGATGATTAACTTTGTTAAAAAAAACAAGATGTCGAATGTATTAATTATTGGTGCAGGGGGTGTTGGAAGAGTAGTAGCATTTAAATGTGCCCAGGTAACAGAAGTGTTTTCAAATATCATGCTAGCTAGCAGAACTGTTTCTAAGTGTGAGGCGATTGCTAGGGATGTATATGACTCTCTTGAGGTATCAATAAGAACATCAAAGGTAGACGCAGATAATGTTCCAGAATTAGTTAGTTTAATCAAGGAATTTAAACCTGCTATAGTGATCAATGTTGCTTTGCCTTATCAGGATCTTCATATCATGGATGCTTGCCTTGAAACTGGGGTTCATTACTTGGATACTGCGAATTATGAGCCATTGGATGAAGCCAAGTTTGAATATAAATGGCAGTGGGCTTATCAAGAAAGGTTTGAAAAGGCAGGGCTTATTGCAGTGCTAGGGTGTGGTTTTGACCCAGGTGTAACAAGTATATTTACAGCTAGAGCAGCAAAACATCATTTTGATGAAATGCATTTTCTTGATATTGTAGATTGTAATGGAGGAGATCATGGAAAAGCTTTCGCTACTAATTTTAACCCAGAGATCAATATCCGTGAGGTAACACAAAAAGGGAAGTATTTTGAGAATGGCCAATGGATAGAGACAGAACCACACGAGATTCATAGAATGCTCAATTACCCCAATATCGGAGCGAAGAATTCCTATTTGATTTATCATGAAGAACTAGAGTCCTTAGTTAAAAATTACCCTTCACTTAAACGGGCTAGGTTTTGGATGACTTTTGGTGAGGAATACCTAACGCACTTACGGGTTATTCAAAATATTGGAATGGGATCTATAGAGCCTATCAATTATGAAGGAAAGGAGATAGTCCCCTTACAATTTTTAAAAGCAGTACTACCTAATCCAGGAGAGTTAGGTGAAAACTATGAAGGAGAAACATCTATAGGATGCAGGATAAAAGGAGTGAAAGATGGCAAGGAAAAAACTTATTATATTTATAACAATTGCCAACATCAAAATGCTTTTAAAGAAACAGGTGCTCAAGGAGTCTCATTTACAACTGGAGTACCTGCTATGATAGGGGCCATGATGGTACTGACAAATCAATGGACAGGCAAAGGGGTGTTTAATGTTGAGGAATTTAACCCAGACCCATTCTTAGAAAAAATGGTGGAATTTGGTCTTCCTTGGCACGAACAAGTAGATGTGAACTTGGAACTGGATTAATGAAACTGACTGATTTTGAAAATATCCCTTCACCATGTTATATCTTGGAAGAGGATTTACTAAGGAGAAATCTTCGTGTTATTGCAGATGTAAGCAATAGAGCAGGTGTTGAAATCATTATGGCTTTCAAAGGATTTTCTATGTGGTCAACGTTTCCTATAGTAAAGGAGTATATTAAAGGAGCCACAGCCAGTTCTTTGAACGAATTAAGGCTATGTAATGAAGAAATGGAGGCTAAATCACATACTTATATGGTTGCCTACAAAAAAAATGAATTTGATGAGATAGTTGCTAATAGCAGCTATCTCACTTTCAATTCTATGGGGCAGTTCAGTTTGTTTAAAGAAAAACTGGATGCCTACAAAAAAACAGTTTCATTTGGGTTGAGGATAAACCCTGAGTATTCTGAAGTAAAGACGGAACTATACAACCCATCTTCTAGTTCTTCTCGCCTTGGGGTTACTATAGATCAAATGCCTGAGAGTTTACCTGAGGAAATTGAAGGTTTACATTTTCATGTTCTTTGCGAATCTGATTCTTTTACCCTTGAAAATACGTTGCGGATATTTGAACGGAAATTTTCTAAGTATCTTAAACAAGCTAAATGGGTCAATTTAGGTGGTGGCCACTTAATGACTAAGAATAATTATGATATTGAACATTTGATACAGGTTTTAAAAGATTTTAAAGAAAAATATGAAGTATCCTTGATTTTAGAACCTGGCAGTGCATTTGCTTGGGGGACTGGTACCTTGTTGACAACTGTTCTTGATATTGTTGAGAATGGGGGGGTCAAAACAGCAATTATAGATGCTTCATTCACTTGTCATATGCCAGATTGCTTAGAAATGCCTTATAAACCTGAGGTTAGGGGGGCTTCTGGTATTGCTAAAAATGGAAAGAAAAGTAATGATGTTTATAGAATTGGAGGATTGAGTTGTTTGGCTGGTGACTTTATGGAAGAATATCAATTTGATAAGCCACTACAAATAGGGGATCAGGTCATTTTTGAAGATATGATGCACTACACCATGGTAAAGACCTCTACTTTTAATGGAATCGCACACCCTTCTATAGGGATTTGGCATAACAAGGAAGGTTTTAGGCTTGTGAAAGAATTTACTTATGAAGATTTTAAAGGCAGGCTTTCTTAATAGTAAAAGCTAGCTTATCACAAACTTTCCATTAGGTTCCATAAACTCATTTTTTGTGAAGGGGAACCAGTTTAGTTGGCTAATGGACTCTAATTAGTCTATTCTTATAATGTCAGAGGTATTAAACAATGGAGGAATCTCCATTTCCAATAGTGGGTATTGATATAATTCTGGAGGGACACTGATATCCCCTAGATATAGTTCTCCACGTTTTTTCTTTACCTTTTCTGCATATAAGCCTTTTTTAGGAAGTGCTAGGGTAAGGGTGGCGTTAGCTGATATGGAGGTAGGGTGAATCCTTCCACTGGTTAAATCAATTCCTGAAGGAGTATCAAGAGATAGGATGGGTGCTTTGTATTCGTTTGCCCACTCGATCATTTCAGCTGCAGAACCTCTTGGGTTTTCTTTGATACTATAGCCAATAATCCCATCTATTATTAAGTCGTAAGGATTGGAAGATTGCAATAATTGTGTGCTATTTGAAATTGTACTGCCCATATTTTTTAAAATAGTAAGCTGGTGATCGGGTATAGCAGTCATTCTTTCCTGAGCAGTTATATGAACATGGACTTGAAATCCCCAGTTTAATCCCTGAGGGATACCTAATTCCCCGACTCTTGAGTCGATAAAAAAGCTTTTGGCCGATAGAGATACCCCGTACCCTTGGGTCGGGGTTGGTTCATTAATCTTCTTGCGCTTACCAGTGCGCCACCACCATTGCCACCAGTCCCCGCTAATACACATACCTTTGCTTTTTTATTTACTAAAAAACGATCTCTCGCTAAAATTGCTAGGCACCTTCCAGCATTTTCCATCATTTGAATGAGTTCTATTTGATATTCTTCTATCATTAAACGATCCACTTCTATCATCTGCTCAGTGGTAATCGTAGGAATATCTTGAAATAGTGAATTTGGAATACTCATGGAATACAGGTAATTATATCAAATTGTCAATTACTCAATTTCATCTGCAGGTTTTAATTTACCTTTTAAAAACAAATTATATTCTGTACAAGAAAGGTATCCATCACCCCCAGAAAAAGGGCAGGTTTCATATCTGTTTTGAAGCACCCCTTTGGTGATTAAAACCCCAGTTCCTTTACAGGCAGGACAAACCATTTTATCTTGACTATAGCACTCAAAATCACTGTTTAGATCCTCTTCAATTTCAGATAATTCAGATTTGTTTTGTTCTAGATAACTTTTTTCGGAGAGCGAAAGGTATTGTTTCGCTTCGTCATAGAATGGAGCACTGGTGCCTTTAAGCTGTATATATTTACTGAGCCAATTAATACTTTGTTTGTATTCACCTAAGAAATAAGAGTTTTTTCCAAAGTAAAATGCAATTCTACTTGGTAAAGGTTTGAGCTGATTGATTACAACCTGGAATTTTTCATTGGCTTTAGCGTAAGATCTCTGGTTCATCAGGGCTACACCATCATCAATAAATAATTGTAACTGGGATTCAGCTGTTTGCGCATTTAGCTGAAACGTTAATAGTAAAACAATACTGAATATAAAACCTATTTTCTTCATAGAAACCTTTTCAAATCCAAATTTAAACATAATGTGATAAGTCTTCCTTATATTTAACAACATGTATGCCATAATTGATATTGAAACTACAGGGGGTAGTTACAAATTTGGGAAAATCACTGAAATCTCCATTTTTATACACGATGGGTTTCAGGTAGTTGATGAATTTACAACACTCATCAACCCAGAAATGAACATCCCCATGCATATTACCAATTTAACAGGCATTACTAATGAAATGGTAAAAACGGCCCCAAAGTTTTATGAAGTAGCAAAAAAAATTGTAGAAATAACCGAAGATAAAGTTTTTGTAGCTCATAACTCATCATTTGACTATGGTTTTATTAAAGAAGAATTTAGAAGGTTAGGCTTTATTTACAGTAAAAATACCTTGTGTACTGTTAAATTCAGTAGGAAGATTTTTCCCAATTTTTCTTCTTATAGCTTAGGGGAATTATGCAAACACATGGATATAGTGATAGATGGTAGGCATAGGGCAAGGGGAGACGCATATGCTACAGTGCAATTACTAGAGATTTTATTTTCAAGGGATCGTAAAAATATAGGAAAGCATCTAATCATAAGAAATAACCTAGATGCTCAAATCAATGAGCACTTAGAAAAAAAAGTCATTGATGCATTGCCTGAAACAACAGGAATATATTTTCTTCATGGCGTGAACGGAGAGGTGCACTATGTAGGTAAAAGTGTCAATATTCATAAACGAGTAACTCAACATTTTTTAAATGAAACCTCTCTAAAAGCTCAACAGATCATAGATCAAACAGCTGATATTACCTATGAGGAGACAGGTAGTGAATTGGTTGCTTTACTCAAAGAAAGTGTAGAGATTAAAAAATTACAGCCTAAATTCAATGCAAAACAAATTAGAAATTCCTACAAATATGGGATATTTACCAGTTTGGAAATTGATGGTATTATCAGAATTTACCCTAAAGTTATTAAAAAAGGAGAGGTGCCATTTGCCTATTTCTCAACAGAACAAGAAGCAAAAGAGCGACTCAATCAATTGGTGATGAAATATGGGTTATGTCCTGCAATGTGTGGCTTAGAGAAAACAATGACTGGTAAAGCTTGTTTCAATTTTAAAATTCATGTGTGCAAAGGGGTTTGTTGTGATCAAGAAGATATCAGTATTTACAACCAAAGGGTAGAAAAGGCACTAAGTAAGATAAACTTTGAGGAAGATAATTTTTTAATTGTAGAGCCAGGTAGGAGCGAGGAAGAAAAAGCAGTAGTTAAAATAGAAAACGGTCATTTTACTGGACTGGGTTATATTAATGTCACCTATCTTAATGATGACATTGACTTACTTAAGGAATGTGTAAATAGATATGACAAAAACAAAGAAGTAAATAGTATAGTTAGCAGCTACCTCAAAAAAAACGACATAAAATCCGTAATTTTGTACTGATTTTAAACAATTATTTGATTGGTCTCGTGTTATATATAGGAATAAAATAAAAGCTATGCGACTTATTAAATTTTTAGGAGTAGGAATTCTGATGTTGTTATTTTGTGGAATAAATACCTCTTCAGCCCAAAGTAGTAGGTCTGTAGAAGATGTCTTAAAAGCAAGGTCTAGCAGACAAACAGCATCTAAAAAGAAAAAGAAAATTTCTTTGTTCTCTAAGAAAAAGAAGTCAGCTTATACTACAGATGAACAGCTTAGGGCAGAATATGTCCAGAGACAAAAGGATAATGCTAAAAGAAGTAGAAAAGAAAGTAAATTAGCAAAGAAACCCCAGTATAGTAATCCGCTATATTTTGGTCACAAAAGACCCCCCAAAAAAAGGCCCAATGACAAAAAGAAACTCTGTAAGGAGTGTGGTTTAAGACATTAATATGCCTAAAAGCAACAAATCGAAAGAATTAACTAGGTGTTATTAGTTAAAATATATTGACTGCTTTTAATGGATGCTTTACCCTTGTCAATTGAAAAATAATCGGATCAGACTGAATGATATCATTTTTACAATTGAATATAAGCTTAGGTTTTAAAACTTAAATGGCATTAAATGGAGTATCGTTAGTTTATATAGTTTATTTATTTTAGAAACTTCTTTTATTGAAATTTTCTAATAAACAATCATAAGGCTTTTTCGCTTAAATTATAAAACTTACTTTAACAGATAAATACGATTTAGTAAGAGATGGACATTGCTCAATACATAGAATACACAAACTTAAAACCAAGTATTACACATGCTGATGTAGATCAACTTGTAAGTACGGCAAAAACGAAAGGATACTATGGAATTTGTGTCCCTCCATTTTGGGTTAAAAGAGCCAAAAGGGAAATTGGATCTCACGATTTGAAATTAGTATCTGTAGCAGGATTCCCGGTTGGATATCAAATGACAGAAACTAAGGAGATGGAAATTAAATCAGCTATTCAATTAGGTGTAGATGAAATCGATTTGGTTATGAATGTTTCAGCATTCAAAGCTGACATGTCATGGGTTAAAATCGAATTTGCCAGATGTGCAAAAATTGCTCATGAGGAAGAAAAAATCATTAAAGTGATTCTAGAGACCAGTCTGTTGAATCATAAAGAGGTTACTTTAGCTGTAAAGTGGGCAGTAGATGCTGGGGTAGATTTTATTAAGACTTCTACAGGGTTTGTCGGAGAAGGAGCAAAAATAGAAGATGTTGAACTGATAAAATCTTTGATCCCTGATAGTGTGGGCATAAAGGCTTCAGGTGGGATTAAAACTCATGAACAGGCAGAAGCGTTGATTAATGCTGGTGCTGAGAGAATAGGCACTAGTACAGCTTTGTGATAGAAAATATCTACGTGGTCTATGTGATTCAAAAAAAGTATGTCTAGTTGATAAACCACAATGAGAATTTAGCATTAGGTGACAACTTGATAAGTTTGTTAGACTCACATTATGCATTAGAAATTTGATATTAACCGTAGTTGACAGTTATTTAGTCACTTAAATTCTAGTTTCATCCTTATCATAGTGTAGACTATGCCTGTGTCGTAAATAGAAAATTAAGCAGTTGTCCAACAGCTGTTTATGGTTTTTTCTTAAAAACCTAAAGCATAAGACGAGTTAAAGTTAAAAAAGCCCCACCATTGAGGCTTTTTTACCAAGGGTGATTTATGCCCATAAACTCTCTGTCGTATAAGGGCCATTTTCAAATACCCAAACATTTCCTTTTACATAACGATAACCTCTCTCTAAAGCAGTGATTTTTTCTATTTCTGTACTATTAAGTATGATTTTTTCAGAAGCAATGTTTTGTGCGATCCTTTCAGGGTTTACCGATTTTGGTATGACTGATATTCCTCTCTGTAAAGCCCAGCTAATTAAAATCTGAGCTGGAGATACGCTTTTTTCCTTAGCTATTTCTGCAATTATAGGATCAGCCAGAAGTTTAGGTTCATTGTTGGCTTTCATAGCATCTGACCTATCAAAAGAACCTAATGGGGAATAAGCTGTTAAATGAATGTCATTTTTCTGACAAAATCCAAGTAGCGCATCTTGTTGCAAGTATGGATGAGATTCAACTTGATTCATGGAAGGTTTTATTTTGCTATTCGCAATTAAGCCTTCTAATGCTATTATGCCAAAATTACTTACACCTATATGTTTGGTAAGCCCTAAAGAAACAGTCTCTTCCATTCCTGTCCATGTAGTAGTAATGGGTAAATCATCAAGTGAAATCATGTCTTCATTATTTTTCGGCATACTTATGCCAGACTTAAATGCAACGGGCCAATGAATTAGATATAGATCAACATAACTTAGTTGCAAATCAGAAAGCGTTTGTTTGCAGGCGGGAACTACATCAGCTTTAGCATGGGCATTATTCCATAGTTTTGAGGTAATCCATAATTCCTCTCTAGTTACTATTCCTTCTTTTATTGATTCTGAAATGGCTTTGCCCACTTCTTTTTCATTACCATAAATGGGCGCACAATCAATATGTCTATACCCAGTTTTGATAGCAGTTTTTACAGCCTGATAAACTTCTCCTGCTTTTGATTTCCAAGTTCCAAGACCAAGTGCAGGCATTTGATCATTGTTACCGAATTGAATTTTTTTCATATTTTTCTGATAGAATATTTCAATTATGAAATAATTTTAAAACCTATTTTGCCTAGTTTAAATTTAAGTAAAAGGGATTTATTCTGATTAAAGAATTTTATAATTTAGTCCTTATTTTATGTGAATAGCCTATAGTAATGATCATCATAAAGCTGCGAGGTACATAATTGCATTTATACTTGATATAAGGAAATAAATACCTCCTTTCATATTCACAAAGTTGTAAAACCTGATTAGAATCTTTCTTATTTACCCCCTAACCAATTTTTGAGGCAGGGATTCCGCTTTTTAAAAACAATCATCTAATTTTAGACTACTGGCATTCAACTAAATTTCAAATTTAAGAAAATGTCTCCTGAGTCAATTTAAATAAGGGTTTTTCCTTATCCTGAAAAACACCGTTCCACGGCGGCTCTCTAGAATTGAGTAATCCTAAAATTAGAGGCTTTCTGCGTCGGCAGTCCGATTCATTTTTTCCATGCCGCGGGGGCGAACCCCTGAAAAAACAGAACCGCGGGCGGACCGTCAAAAAAATCTACAAGGCCGCTTGGCGGTCAAAAACAACATGGTATCGCGGCTTTGCCGGGGTTTTTGACAGGCCAACCCTCCTGCATGAAGATCTAAAAGTAGAAGTTTCGGGTAGGAAACACATTAAATTATTTACTTGGATAATGGTAATTTTAGACAGAAAAAGCAGATAAAAAAGGTGATTTCATCAGTAATCGATCTGATTTTTAACGATTTTATGAAAATCACTCCCCAATTCTGATGACTTTTTATCCATTTTGATTTCGAAAAGTTTAAAAGCGGAATCCCTGTCCTTTGGGGCATTATTTTTTTGATTGACCACCATGACTTGATAAAAATATTAAGTTATGGCTGCCGATAAACAATGTGATTCATTCATCTTTTTCTCCTTCTATGATTACCCAATAGGAAAAGTGTATAGAAGAGGAAACAATAAATTGTAAAACAACCTTTTCAACTGGTAAAAAAATCTTATTTAATCCCTAAGGGATATTAATTCCCCGACTTGAGTCGATCATTAAATTATTGCCCATAGATACCCCGTACCCTTGGGTCGGGGTTGGTTCATTCATTATTTGTTTTGCAATTCTAACAAGAATTTTTTTGAACTGATAAACTGTCTGGTTTTTTACCACAGTCGGTGGATCGTTGTAAAAATCAGTAGCCATTACTGTAGGAGTCTGTCTGGTTTTTAGGTAAATATTTGTAAATGAGGTAAATGTGTGAGTTAACAACTCAAAAATGGGGAAAATTACTAATCTAGCTCAGTTCGTGAGAAAAAAATGATTCAGAGGTCAAAAAAAAACGCCAAGATTTCTCAAGGCGTTTTTATTATTTCTTGAATTTAATAAGAATTACTCAGCAATTACACTTACAGTAATTTCATGACTAATTTCTTTGTGAAGATTCAATGTTACTTTGTAATCACCGATATTTTTAATTGATTCGCTAAAATCAATTTTTCTTCTATCTACATCGTAACCTTTTTCTTTCAATGCGTCAGCAACTTGCAATGCAGTAACTGCTCCAAAAATCTTACCGCTTTCACCTGCCTTAGTAGCAATTTTGATCACAGTTTCACCAATGCTATTAGCGATAGCTTCAGCGTCTTTTTTGATTTTCTCAGCTTTGTGTGCAGCTTGTCTAACATTCTCTTCTATCATCTTAATATTAGATTTGTTAGCAAGTATTGCAAATCCTTGAGGAATTAGGTAATTTCTACCATAACCAGGCTTTACGCTTACAATGTCATTTTTATAACCAAGCCCTTTTATGTCTTCTCTTAGTATAATATCCATCTTTGTATCTTGATTATTTTAAAGAGTCAGTAACATATGGCAACAAAGCAATATGTCTTGCTCTCTTTATTGCTTTAGCTACTTTCTTTTGATATTTTTGACTAGTACCAGTAATTCTGCTAGGAAGTATCTTTCCTTGATCATTTACGAATTTCAAAAGAAAATTTGCATCCTTATAATCAATGTATTTGATACCGTTTTTCTTGAATCTACAGTACTTCTTTTTTTGTTGTTCCCTGTTTACGGGTTCGTTCATTAATGTCATTTTGCTGCCTCCTTTTCTTTTTTGTTAAATGCACCGCCTTTTCTCTTTTCATTGTAAGCAACTGCGTGCTTATCTAGAGAGGTAGTTAAAAATCTCATCACTTTTTCATCTCTTTTAAATTCTGTTTCCAGAACATTAATAAATGATGGATCAGCTGTGTATTCAAACAACTGATAAAAACCAGTGCTTTTGTGCTGAATAGGGTAAGCAAGCTTCTTCAATCCCCAGTTTTCCTCGTTAACAAACTCTGCATTGTTGTCAAGAAGGATTTTTTTGAATTTTTCTACGGCATCCTTCATCTGAACATCAGATAAAACGGGAGTAAGTATGAATACCGTTTCATAATTTTTAGTCATCCTAAAATCTGTTTAAAAATTGAAGTGCAAATTTAGCAAAAAAAACCATATAGTAAATATATTTATTGAATGTTGTATAGGAAATACTAGTTCAATCCGAAAATTAAGACGCAAATAATGATAAAGTCCTTTGTATCAAAAGCTTACATTCATTAATATCCAAGTATTAAAATAATATTTTAGGAAGAGAAATTCTCTAAATATATAGGAAATGTGTTTTTGTACGTAGTTTTCTTTAGTATCTTATGTTTCCATTGACAATCTAATCTAGAATTTCTGGACAAATAGGAGTAAACAAGATACCTCTTGATGAATTCTCATTGAATGGTTTTTAAGATTAAGCTCGCGTTATAAATTAGACCTTTATGCGAAAATCATAAATAGCTGTTAGATAGTTGCCTAGATTCTTACTTGCAAAGAAGGCAAAGTCTCCATCATAGTGAGTGGGAAGTTAAGATTTAGTAACTAATTGACCGTTTGTTATGGCTCGTTTCAAATTTCTAATGTGAGCTAAATGGTAATTTTAATCCCTAAGGGATATTAATTCCCCTGGCCGGGCGCCCCGACTCTTGAGTCGATCATTAAATTATTGCCCATAGATACCCCGTACCCTTGGGTCTGGGTTGGTTCATTAACGTCTCCTTTCTTGATGATAATAGGATCTTTACCTCTCTCCTGATAATAGCCTTCACCCTCAACAACTATTATAACTTGAGCTGTGCTATGCTTATGCCAATCTAATGTTGAGTTCGGACTGAAAGTTGCTTGAGTTATATTGTAATCGAAATCAGTGTCCGCTTTAACCAAAAAGTTTAACCAAGCATCACCTAAGTCATGAACATTAGGGGCTTTTACTCCCTCATCCGAATAAGAGCCAATATTGTAAGTTGAATCTTGGGCATTCACCTTTGATAAGGAAGGGAATAAAATAAGTGAAACTATAATTAACTTTTTCATGCTTATTAAAGTATTGAAAAAAAAATAGGGGAGTAAAAGAAACTTATATTATTGATTAACAGCTTACCTTTATGTTAAATTAAATTGAGCTCAAATTTTCAAAAAACGCCTCAACTTTTGTATCCAAAGAATTCAAAATACGAACCAAAGTTTTAAGGTTAAATTCACTTCTCCTTGTTCGGTATTCCAATAACGTGATCTACTGAAATTATTTTGGATGGCAAACTTCTCTGATTCGGATGATGGTCTAGGTCTGGCTCTCTGTAAAAAGATTATTGAAGCACATGGAGGAACTATGGCCATTAATAATAGCATTCAAAATGGATTTACTCTTCAAACTAAAATTCCAGTATTGTTACAATCACACGCCTCTTAATTTTGATGAGGTATTGAAATTAGAAACCCAGTCAATTTCATATAAGATTTCTTGTAAGATTATGAAACCTTATTATTTGTAACCTATAAGGTATATAATCCCCCCTTCGCATAGAGCTTTGGCGGACACAGAGTATATCTAAATTAGTATGATTCCCCAATGCTTGCATGGGAAACTGGGATTTAAGACATGCACTGATGATAATGCTTTTTTACTGAAAATATTTTAGGTAGTTCATTGAAGAATTTGAATTTTCTATTGATTTAGAATTACCTAGTTGGTTCAGAATTAATATTTTATGAGAATTTTTTACTAAGTCAATTCTATTGATTTATGCCCATAATCGGGAATAAAAATATTATCTTTCAAGAATAATTACCAATCATATGATTATATGATGAGTTAAATAAGCCTAATAAAAGAACTTATTTTGATAAAGACAAGGGAAAGAAGTGACATTTTTAGACAAAGAAAGCTAATTTATCTTAGCTTAAGTATTGTGTTGATTCTTACTGCATTATTGAATGTTAAGACTTATCAGGAAATCTCCGTTTCAGAGGAGTTGGCACTAGAGAATTCTTTGAAACGAACTGAAATTAGGTCTAAATACTTATCAGAATATTTTGA
>CALGOB010000259.1 GCA_937958005.1 uncultured Cyclobacteriaceae bacterium | reverse complement strand
GTTTCTTTAAAACAAGTTTTTCAACTAGTGATGATGTTTTTAACGAATATTATGAGTTGTTTCCTGTCAATGAGCAAGTTAGAGCTGGAAATACAAGCAGTCAGGCTTTAGTCCTATATGATGCTCAAAAGTATGAGGAGGCTATTCCGCTACTGGTCAAAATGATGAATTCATCTAAAAATGAATTAGCCCCTATTTATTTAGCAAATGCCTATTTGCAAACGAATAAAACAGACGAAGCAATAAGTATCCTGAGAGATAACATTAGCCAAGAAAGTAGTGGTTATACTTCTCAGTTCTATCAATGGTACTTAGGTCTAGCATTTTTAAAGTCTCAAAAGCTCGTAGATGCAAAAAAAGTATTCATTAACTTAACAAACGAAAAAGGAGTCTATAGCAATCGCTCTCAAGAAATTTTAGTTAAATTAGAATGAGCACATCTTTATTTAATCCCTAAGGGATATTAATTCCCCTGGCCGGGCGCCCCGACTCTTGAGTCGATCATTAAATTATTGCCCATAGATACCCCGTACCCTTGGGTCGGGGTTGGTTCATTTCCTGTACAATCTGCGGAAGCAAATTGCAAAAACTAGTATTAAAAAGATAATTCCCCCTGCTATAAAACCTAATAAATTCTTTTTTTCTGCTTGTTGTATGGGGCTAATATCTCCTGTGATGATAAAATTACACCAGTAAAACGGATTTTGCTTAAAAGCGTGGGCATTCTTTAAATAATCAAGTTTTGCCTGCCTCAAAGCCTGGTCTTTTTCTTGGCCTTCAGCTAAATATTTATAAAACAATTTCATAATTTGACTAGATGATTCATCCTCAGCAGGCCATTGACTCATTACTACTGATCTAGCTCCTGCATAAGTAAACGCCCTAGCTATACTCAGAGCTCCTTCTCCCCCAGCTAATTTACCAAAGCCTGTATCACAGGCACTTAAAACAGCCAGTTGTGCATCTATATGCATGTTATACAACTCAAAATTATGAAGGTACCTATCATTATTAGAATCTAAATTGTCTGTAGTAAAAACTAGCTTGGAATTTTTAGGTTCTTTATTATCCACTAAACCATGCATGGCCAAGTGTATGATATCATAATCTTTTACCTTCTCTACAAAAGATTTTTTAGTTGCCTTATTACCAGTAAAAAATTTTCCTGAAAAGTATTGACTGATACCTTTAATCTCAGCTTGGTTATGTTTTAGTTGAGACAGCTTGTTCGTTGTTTTACTTAAGCGGTTTGACGGTATTTCTTCAATCAACAATTTCTTGTAAGTAGGGGCAAATGCCAAAAGCTTCCCTTTTGCCTTTTTTATCACTTTATGTTCCCCAAAAAGGATGGAGGCAGAGTAGCCATATGAAATACTATAATCTTTAATTAGGTAGGGTAAATTCTCATAACCTTCTAATACTGTAGAATCTCTTTTTTGAGTTAGTAATAATTCAAAAGGGATGAAATTCATCGTCTTATCTGGAATCAAATATAGCTTTTGTATATTTTCTCCATTCCCTATAGCAGCTAATGGTTTTTGTAATGTTTTTTGATAGATCATAAATGATTCGTTGAGAAAAAGCTTGTAACGATCATCTATTTTAAGGCCTGAATAGCTTGGAATTAAATGATTTCTGAAATCAGATATTTCTAATTCCGATAGTTTCTCAAGTCTCTGAAAAACTACTTTGCCATTAGAAATTACAAATACATAATTACTTTTTTTCCCTTCATAGTATTCCACTATTGCTTGATTAGGTTTTAGTTTAGCCTGTACCTTCAGTACATCAATTTCCTTTTGGTCAAAATTGGCTTCATAATAGTTTTGGTAATTTTTCTCAAGGTGTAACATCCCCTTTCTTAGTGATTCTTTATTCTCTAAAATCAGAGTATTGAAGTTTTCTACCATTAGTGAATCGTTTTCCGTAAGTTGACCTTTATTCGCTAATCCTTTCAACTTATTATTCAGAAACGATATTTGTGCCTTACTACTTCTTATACTAAGTAATAGGCTATCTGGAATTCTCGTATTTTGTATGAGTTGATTTCTATTTAAAGCCTCCAATAATTGGTTGGATTTTGACAATTCCATATACCGAAAAGCCTTTATGAGAAGTTCAGCGTCTTTTGTTTTTTCATACAGTCTTAAAGAAGTTTCTATAGCTCCTTCAAAAATATCTGAAACGGACGCGTCAAAATAAATATCATCCAATAGGGGTTTGTAGCCTCTTTTTGATTCCATGAACCACTCAATTGCTTGATCAAAACATTTAATAATTTTCTCTACAGCATGTTTTTCTTGGGAACCATTAAATTTTTTTTGGTAGGCAAGCCCTTCCAGGTATTTAGTCCAAACAAGGAACACCAATTCATTTCGAGTCAATTCTTCATCTAGTCTCTCAGACTTATCTCTGTATCTTTTTAGTGTTTTCTGTGTGTAAAATAGCGCACTGTCAGGCTGATTGTTAACTATAAAAAAATAGCTCAAGTTATTTATAAAAGGAAGGTAGTTTGACTCACTGAAATTAGCTCCAGATTCTACAATACCTAATAGTTTATTGTATTGGTTTTTAATTTCCTTGGATTCGAAATCTAATACTTCAATACTTGCCTCTAGGTAAGCATAATAGACTCTAAATAGATTTCTTTTTTTCCCTTGTTCATTGAGACTTTCCACCAGTTTGGTTGCCTTTCTTGCAAACTCCAGTGCTTTCAACGGTTTTCCTGATTTTTGGAGAACTTTACTCTTCTGTACTAAAGCGGAAAGCCTATACTGCTTAAGTTTCTCACTCGTCACTTCATATGAAAGTACTTGATTTAGCCTCCTTATTGCAGCTTCGTACTCACCTGCCCTCCTAAGTTTAGCCACTTCATTTAGAAGAATGCTAGCCGTGAACCACTCATTTTTACTTTTTAAGAGCGGAAGGTAAACATTGGACGACTTTTTTGCATACTCACTTGACAGACTATAAAACCCCAGTTTTTCGTAGATATTAGATATAGCATTGTACGTTTCTCCATATCTAAAATGACTTGGAGGATAAAACTCATCAATGAGTGCCAAATACTTTAAGTTATAATCTAGTACCTTGTTATAATCTCTTATTCTGTAATAAAGTTTACTGGATAGCCTGTAACACTCTGATAGTAAGTACCTAGACCAACCTTCGTTTTCTTTTTTTAATAATGGAAAAAGTTCTTCTTCATATAACGTTAAAGTTTTTTTTACACCGTTAATGAAAAAAGATAAATAAGCTTTCTCCAACCTTAGCTCTATCCAATGGTTTTTACTATCCGGAAAATATTTACTTTGTATTTTTAAAGCTTGATCTAGATAATCACTTGCTTTTTTATATTGCTTTTTCTCTATTAATAAGTTACCATACCATTTTAAGGCCAACAATATTTCTTCGTTGTCTTCTGGTATCCCTTCAATAAACCGTAACAACTTTGATTCAGTTTGAGGATCGTTTGTTAAAAAACCGATCAATATCGCATTCAGTCTAAAAACATGTTTTAAACTATCCGCTGAATTATCTAAATAATCTTCCTCCGCTTTTCTAAAAAAGTAGGAAGCCGAGTCTAAATTAAAATTTAAAGTATAAATCCTTGATAAACCTAAATTAGCTGCCAGTCGATGATCTTGGTTACTTGCAGAATGTGATTTTTTAAAAAAATATTTAGCTAAATCAAACTGATAGTTAGCTAAATATTTCTTAGCATTTTCTAAATTTGTATGAGTCTTGAGGCTCTTTATTTTCGAATCCTCTATTCTTTTGCTAAATAATAAATGATTTAAAACGAGGCTTTCTTGTGCATATGATGCAATTGAAAAGCAAGTTAGTAGCATGAGAATTAACCTATACCTCACTAGAAAATATTTCACTTATAAAAAAATATTAAATAGCGATAATGCATACTACTTCCTTATTAGATACTTTAGGACCACCTGAATTACTACCATCAGGATCACAATCATTATTAAGATCATTTGATTCACATGGGAAAAAAAAAGAGCCAATATCACACTCTCTTCCTTCACTTTCATCACCCCCCATTAAACCTTCTTGCTCCTTAGTTGTAAGCCCAGTCACAAAACTCTTAACTCTAATTTTATTTAACTCTAATTTCTTTTTCATTTGATATTTCAATTTATATAATAAGGTTAACCTTTCCCATTCTTTAATCCCTAAGGGATATTAATTCCCTTGGTCAAACACCCCGACTCTTCCGCGGGCGCTGAAGCTTCTTTGCGGAGGACGTACCCTTCTCAGCAGAGGCACTGGGTCGGTGTTGGTTCATTTCTTTGACCTATCATAATAGTTATTACTAACTTTTCTATAGTCGACATCTAAGTTACATAAACGAAACTAAATAAGCTCATTCTTATTAGAAACCCTTCTAGAATTCAATGCCCTTAAGTTTAGCATAATCATATTGATCATTGTTGAAAACAAACAAGTAGTTAATGTTTTTGACCTCACTAATTAAGAAAGGATATTAAAAACCGAATGTCTGTCGACTAAATAGCAAGCTATATGTCAATAAATGGGTTTTTAGAAACAAATATGTCCTATTTCTGGCAGTTTGGAAAATTCTGGGTAGAAATGAAATCCTTTTTTCTGTTTTACAGAAAAAAGATAGAACGGATAGTCTGGGGGGCATAGCCAGTTAAAATACCCAAAACCTAAACCTTTTTTAAATGCGTTTGCCCTTGATTTTTAATCCCTAAGGGATATTAATTCCCTAAAAGGGCACCCTGACTCTTGAGTCGATTATTAAATTATTGCCCATAGATACCCCGTACCCTTGGGTCGGGGTTGGTTCATTACCAGTTTATGTTTATCCCGAATGATGCATTAGACTTTTAAGAGAAAATCATAAATGGCAGTTAGATAGCTGCTTAAATTCTGATTTGCAACGCAGACATAGTCTCCATTATGATGAGTAGGAAATTAGGACTTAAGTGGCTAAACGACTGTTAGTTATGGTTTGCATCAAACTTCTATTGCATCATTCGGGTTTATAAGATATTTTAGTAAATTTGATTTTGACAAAGCGATTCCCCGCTGGGAAAAAAGGCAAGCATAGTATCGCAATGGTGAGTATTTTAACGCAAGGCAAATATTAAATTTGCTAGTTGATATGCGCCGTTATAAATCTAACGATGTATTATCCCCTAATAAACCTGTCGTGCTATTGTCTAATACATTATTTAAAAATTATCAATATGCACAAAAGAAAAAAAAGTAATGTCGTCAAAATTCTAGTCATTTGCTTTCTAGCGTTTGGCCTATTTTCTTGCTCCACTGGGGATGATGGTGCAGATCCTGTTGATCCTATAGAACCAGATGAGCCTGTTGCCATACAACCATGTAATTTTTCTTTGGACGAAATTGAACCTAATTCAACCGTGGCCATTAATTGCTCTATTGACATGAATGGTGAGGAAGTTACCTTACCTTCTGGAATTACCCTTGTCTATGAGGGAGGGAGTATAGAAAATGGAAGCATTATTTTTTCTGATAACTCTGTTATTGATGGATATATTTTAAATAGTACTTTAAAGATTAAAGGAACAGTTCCAAAGCTAAAGGATAATTTCTTTCAATTTGACCCTGAAAAATGGAATATCGAAGAGGGTGTAGTATCTTCTGAGGTTGCTTTGAAAAATAAGGAAATTCTTCAAAGCACTATAGACATGGTCAAGCAAATGGAGGCTAATGTTTTTGAAATAGATGAAATGGATGCTTTTTTCAAAGTATCAGCAATTAATCAATTTGGTGTGCCTGATGGTTTTGCTGGAATATTTTTACCCTCTGACTTTGAGCTGAGAATGAGCAACAATACATTTCTAAGAGTACAACCTAATAACCTTAACAAGTATAAGCTATTTCTTATCACAGATGGTAATTCTAACGTGTCTATTAAAGGGGGTAATCTTATTGGAGATAGAGATGAGCATGATTATAGTTTACCAGAGGGGGACACACATGAATTCGGGTATCTTATTCAGGTTTTTGGTGCATCGGATATCGTCATAGAAGGTGTCAATCTATCTATGGCTATAGGAGATGGAATTATAATTTCAGAAAAAGGGCATGCCTTTGATGAAAATAGAATTCAGAGTTTCAATATTCTTATTAAAGATTGCATAATAGATGCTAATAGGAGAAATAATATCAGTGTAACTGCTGGCCATGACATTATCATTGAAAACAACCAGCTACTCAATGTTGGGCAGCCGACAGAAAAGTCTAATGGCACTCCTCCTAGGTTTGCCATTGATATCGAAGCGGTTAGGTCTGATGGAGTTGTCTTTGAAGAGGTATATAATGTCACTATTAGAAATAATATTGTGAAAAACAGTTTTGCAGGAGCTTTCATTGTACATACTGGAGATGATGTTACTATAGAGAATAATGAAGTAGAATCTATCATTGCCTATACAGTAGCAACAGGTGTAAAAATTCTGAATAACAAAATTATTGCACCAGATGTAGAAAGTGGTGGAACGGGCATTCAAGCGGGTGGCGATTTCAAGAGTAAGGATAATGTTGTATCTGGTAATTTTATAAAAAACCACCCATTGGGTATAGTCATCTCAGATGAACTGGTAAAGGTTGACAATAACATTATTGAAAATTATACTCAAGGAATAAAAATAACGAATTTGCGAGATGCTGAAATTACTAATAACAACATCAGTACCCCATTATATGACTACTCTAGAGGAATCGCAGGATGGGGATACGCTGACAATGTCAAAATATCTGAAAACAATATTGACGCAGGTCCTTCCGTTGTTCTGCAAGTAAGTTTTAACGAAGGGGAAGATGAACCTTATACCTATACGCTTGAAGGTAACACCCTGAAAGGCAATTCGATTAGTATTAATAATACAAAGGGACTATCGTTTAAAAACAATGATATTGACAGTAGACTCAGGATAGTTTCAGTTACAAATAGTGAATTTATCGATAATATCGTTAACATGAGCTTTGCAGGAAATGGCTTTCACAACACAGTAATCATTCCAGATGGTTCATCGAATCTGCTTTTTGAAGGTAATACGATATATTCCCATGCTGAAAGAGATGACATTAACGCTATCCAAATCGAAGGAGGAATCAATTTTAAAATTAACGAAAATAACATCCAACAGACTACAGGGGTTATCGCTATCAATGTCGAGAATGCCAAGTCTTTCGAAATTATGAATAACGTTGGAGAAATTAATGAGCTTGATTTTTTCATCAAATTTAGAGGTGAAAATAGCGTTATCTCTAATAACTTGACTACAACTGGAGATGAAAGAAATGACATTGTACAGTAAAGTTAATAGCCTTTTAGAGGACTGAAATTCTTTTAGGTTTTACGCATATTTTACCTGACTAATGTCTGTAAGAAAAGTCAAAAAAGGATTTGAATTCCTAAGGGATATTAATTCCATTGGTCGAGCACCCTGACTCTTCCGTGAGCGCTGTAGCTTTCTCAGCAGAGGCACTGGGTTGATTCAATAGATACCAATTGGCGCTATTCTTAAAACCGTATCTTCTAACTTGCAAAGAGAGCCCCTTAAAACGTAATTTGGTTGTAAATAAGAAGTAAAACATAAACCAAACTATCATAACAAATTGAGGGACAAATCTTAACTTGCCAAATAATAACCTTTAATTCTAATAGATTGAAAAATAAGAATCTCCTTTCCTACTCCTTATTGGTCAGTGAATTGCTTTCTTTAGTCGTAGCTATATTTGTTTGGATAAGTCAATATTACTCATTGGTAGGCTTACTTACCAAAAGTAGGATCCATCTTTCTTTTCAAATACTGCTTGCTAGCCTTGCTATTTTTGGTATTTATAGATTGCTTAAAATTAAGAAAGTATCCACAAAAATGAGAAAGCAAGCAGGGAATCAGAAACTCGCCCTTTCAAAAAGAGTTGAATTTTTACTCTTATTTTTAATGTCAAACGCCTTGTTTCATAGTCTTTTTCTTACCTTTTCTCCTGGGAGGTATATTCCTTCAATGGTAGAGCGTACCTTATATATCACCACCCTTTTATTACAATTCCTGCTCATTGCTAATTTGGTTAATTCTAGAGAAAGAAATAATAAAGAAGTAGCTAAGTTAGACCATCGCTTTTCTATTGTAGGAGCAGTTATTGGGATCTTATTATATATCATATATTATCAATATATGGTATAAAAGGCTTTGCAAATCAGTACGATTCAATTTGGATCTATAAAAGTGAACAAGATACCCTCTTAGCTTTATTCTTGACAAAGGTGGAGCTACCTATGTTAAACTCGAATGATGCATTAGACTTTTAAGAGAAAATCATAAATAGCTGTTAGATAGCTGCTTAAATTCTGATTTGCAACGCAGCCATAGTCTCCATTATGGTGAGTAGGAAATTAGGACTTAAGTGGCTAGATGACTGTTAGTTATGGTTTGCATCAAATTTCTATTGCATCATTCGGGTTAAAACACAATCATGGCATCGCTATGCTGAACTACGCACAGACTGGGTCGCACAGACTGGGTCGCAAAGACACATGCAAACATTAAATTTAACTAGGTGCTAACTTAGGTTGGTATAAGATCGCTCTTAGAGCGATTGGGTTTAAATCTTTTGAAAACTGCACGCAGATCTTCTAAATGTATTTTCTTACCCCGATCTTGCTTAATCCGCATTATTTATGACAAACCATGACCTTGCTTAGTAATTGAATTACTTAGTTTTATGATGAAAAACTTAAGAATTGATATAGCCCAAACTTGAGGAATATTATTTTTTACTCCATAGAATTGATTACGTAGATGGTCAACCATTTAGCTTTTCTCATAATTATCTCCCTGGTAGAGACCCCGAATTATTCGGATTAACAGCTATTTTTTAATTCAATTTGGAATTTCTTATGCAATTAGGCTGTTATCTTTGATTCAAATTTGCTATATAGATGAAAAAATACGATCTGGTAATCATAGGTGCTGGTGTCATAGGTCTCGCATGTGGGATAGAGGCTAAAAAGAATGGTTTTTCTTATGTGATCATTGACAAAGGGACACTGGTCAATTCCATTTATAACTACCCAGATAATATGACTTTTTTCTCTACGTCCGATAAATTAGAAATAGGAGGAATTCCTTTTATTTCTTACAACCCAAAACCTACTAGACCTGAAGCTTTAGAATATTATAGAAGAGTCACTATTGCGCATGATCTCAATGTAAACCTTTATGAAAAAGTAGAAGCTTTGAAAAAGGAGCAAGAAACATTCAAAGTAACTACTTCAAAAGAAAGCTATGAAGCAAAATCAGTCATCATAGCTACCGGGTTTTATGACATTCCTTATTTACTCAATGTACCAGGGGAGGATTTAGCTAAGGTGAAACATTACTATAGTGACCCTCACCCTTATTTTCGGAAGAAGGTATTGGTAGTTGGTTCTTCTAACTCTTCAGTAGACGTTGCTTTGGAATGTTACAGAAAAGGAGCAGAAGAAGTCACCATGGTAGTTCGAGGAACAGAAATAGGTTCTAATGTAAAGTATTGGGTAAGGCCAGACATAGAAAATAGGCTTAAAGAAGGATCTATTAAATCATATTTTAAAAGTGAAATTGTAGAGATCAGAGAAGAGGAAGTAGATGTCATGACACCAGAAGGTCCTCAAACCTTAGCCAATGATTTTGTTTTAGCCATGACAGGTTACCAGCCGGACTTTTCTTTTCTAACCAACGCAGGCATTGAGCTAGGAACAGATCAGTTTACTACCCCAGTTCACAACCCTGAGACCATGGAAACTAATGTATCTAACTTGTTTTTGGCAGGAGTCATCTGCGGCGGATTAAAAACGAACAAATGGTTTATTGAAAACTCTAGGGTTCATGCAGGGGTGATCATGAAAGAACTGACAGAGAAAAAGACTAGGTAGATCAGAGTTATCTTTTTTAAAATGATTATTGGCGCTTTGTTACCTTTTTGCTCAAGTTTATCAACAAATAATTACTTTGACAGGCTCAGAAAAGTGAAATTTAGAAGGAGTTTTATCTGTACAAAAACCAACCGTGATAATGTCTAATCTAACAATAAATTGTTTTAAAATTCGCTTGGAAACGAATATTCATTTTACTCAATACTTTCAACTGTAGACCCTAATGATAACCATTTAAATGATTAACCTATGAAAATACTGATCCTTCTGATACGGAGTTTAGTAAGTCTAAATGTGTATTTTGATAACGCAGTATCGGGGAAAAAATCTGATTAAAAAGCAAATTGAAGTTTATAGAGATCCCCTAAAGGCTGACCATGACATTATTTGCTTGTTCTCTTTTGTTAAGATAAGGCAGAATTGAAATATTTTGTGCATTTGCTAAACTATTGATGTACTAATTTATATTTGCGATATGAACATCACACAATCCAAATTAGGAATACTTGGAGGGGGTCAGTTAGGCAAAATGTTGATCCAATCCGCAATGGACTTAAATATTGATATTAAAATATTAGACCCAGACCCTAATGCCCCTTGTAGTAAAATTGCACATGAATTTGTCAGTGGCTCATTGCTTGATTATGAAACTGTCGTTCGTTTTGGTTTAGACTGTGATGTGATCACCATTGAGATTGAAAATGTCAATACAGAGGCACTGAAAGCTTTGCAAAAACAAGGGAAAAAAGTCTATCCAGAGCCTGAGGTGATTGAATTGATCAGAGATAAGAGAAAACAAAAAGCCTTTTATAAGGCTAATAGAATACCTACAGCTGACTTTGTGCTTACAGAAAACTTGGACGAAGTTAAATCACATGAATCCTTTCTGCCGGCAGTTAATAAAATGGGAGTTGGCGGATATGATGGCAAAGGAGTACAGGTAATTAAAGAGACACGGGATTTAGATAAAGGATTTGATGCGCCTGGTTTATTAGAAAAGCTGATAGATTTTGAGAAAGAAATATCAGTGATAGTCGCTCGTAATACCAAGGGGGAAATAAAGACTTTTCCAGTAGTTGAGTTAGTATTTCACCCAGAAGCAAACCTAGTAGACTATCTATTTGCCCCAGCCAACATCACTGAAGGACAAAGTAAAGAAGCACAAAAAATAGCTACACAAGTCATTGAAAAGATAGACATGGTTGGGATTTTAGCCGTGGAAATGTTTCTTACTAAAACAGGAGAAATTTTAGTAAACGAAGTAGCCCCAAGACCACATAATAGCGGACATCAGACAATAGAAGCGAATCACAGTTCACAATATGATCAGCATTTAAGAGCAATTTTTGGTTTACCACTGGGAGATACTGATGCCATGATACCTGCAGCTATGATCAATTTGCTTGGAGAAGAAGGTCATCAAGGAATAGCGATATATGAAGGCATGGAAGAAGTATTGGGTATTTCTGGTGCTCATATCCATTTATATGGTAAGAAATTGACCAAACCATTTAGAAAAATGGGACATATCATTGTAGTAGATGAGGATCAGAGGTCGCTGAAACAAAAAGTAGAAAAAGTAAAAACACTAATCAAAGTAAAAGCATGAGTAAGCCAGTAGTTGGAATTATCATGGGAAGTCAATCTGACTTGCCAGTTATGGTGGAAGCGGCCAAAGTATTGGAAGAGCTGAAAGTAGAGTTTGAAGTAACCATTGTTTCAGCACATAGGACACCACATAGAATGGTAGAATATGCTGAAAAAGCTAGGGGAAAAGGACTTAAAGTAATTATCGCAGGTGCTGGAGGAGCAGCTCATTTACCAGGTATGGTTGCTGCCATTACTTCCTTACCAGTGATAGGAGTTCCAGTAAAATCCAGTAATTCCATAGATGGATGGGATTCAATCTTGTCTATTTTGCAGATGCCAGGTGGAGTTCCCGTTGCTACAGTAGCTCTTAACGGAGCCAAAAATGCAGGCATATTAGCTGCCCAGATTATTGGAAGTTATGAGGAAGAAACGGCTAAAAGTTTAGATGCCTACAAAACTTCCTTAAAAGAAAAAGTAGAGAAATCCATTGTAGAACTTGATAAGCAAGGCATACACGGTAAAAAGATTGGTTTTGGGAATTAGGCAAAACAATTATTATACAAAGAGCTAAATCATTCTCTACTTTTTGTGCAAAGGCCTATTGGTATGAGCCAGAAATCCCTAGAGGTTTTAACTCCAATGATTCAGGTCATGTCAAATAAAGAATTAATTATCATTTATTTCAAAGGAACCCTCAAATATTAGGAATGATATTTTGAAATATAAAAATTAACTTTCTTGACTGTCAATTAGTTAGATCATTCTATATGTAAATCCCGAATCATTAATGAACTGAAAATGATGGGTCAATATGTAGAGGTACATTTCTCGAAATTACAGTTTCTTTCAATATCTCACGCACTTATACAGATTACGATAAGGTTATTTGATTTAAATCTTTGATGTATTACTAATTTTCTATTACTAGTATCCAAGTAAATAATTTAATCCCTAAGGGATATTAATTCCCCTAGCCGGGCGCCCCGACTCTTGAGTCGATCATTAAATTATTGCCCATAGATACCCCGTACCCTTGGGTCGGGGTTGGTTCATTGTGTTTCTCTACCCGAAACTTCTACTTTTAG
>CALGOB010000258.1 GCA_937958005.1 uncultured Cyclobacteriaceae bacterium | reverse complement strand
TCTGCTAGTTGTTGCTAGCTCTTGGAAAAATAAACATAGCTGCATCATAGAAGTTTGATAAAAGTCCTGTTACTCTATTCCCACTTTATCCATACACTGTTATGGAAGCACCATCAAATTCTGTGAGGAATTTCTCTTTTTAAAGGAGGCTACGGAGATTCATACATTAGCTTTTAAAGGTGTGGATATAGTATGACAAGAAATTTGATAAATAAGGATTCTTGTGCTTATTAGACACTTTAAAAATTTGAGTAATTTAATAGCGCTTGCGGAAGAGATGCCCAACTAAGGAATTAATTTCTCTTAGGTAGAGAAAGCAATTTTGTTTAAATTGGAGGTAATAGGCTAAAACGGAAGAAACTAATTATAAATACTCAAGATCATAAAGCACCAGAAAATAAAACCCAATCAATAGCGAATGGTACTCCCTTGTTACAAACTAAAAGCAAGTCCATTCCCCCATTTGTAGATAACCGAGCCCAAGCTGTCACCCAAAGAAAGTTATTGAAGATTATTCAAAGCAATCATCATGTGAAGTCGATAACTCAATTACAAACCACACAGGAAACTAATCCTTTACAAAAACATACAGGAGATATAGTACAAAAAAACGCAAAACACTTTAATAAGCAAATTCACCAAAACAAAAGTTACTCGAAAGAAAATGATAGACCCAATCATTTGTTGATCAACAAAAAAGCACCACGTCAAAGAAGTGAAATTGAATTAAAGCCAGGTGTAAGAGGAGAAAAGACTCAAAAAGTATGGGTTGGTGAATGGCAGTCTGATGCTATTGAAAAGGCCATTGACGTTTTTTTTACTGATATTTTTGACAAAAGCTTATTTAAGAATCGAATCACAGAACAACAAAGAACTTCAATCTTAGAGAATTACCAAGAATTGATTAACAACTCACTAGACCAAGCACTTAGAATACATTTAGCAAATCCCGAAGGTGTTGGGTTAGGCCTATTTTTTGGGGCTAGTATAAAAAAAGCTACGGTAGGTGACAAAACATTGGTCATCATTAAAGTTTGGGACAATAAAGGTGGGTTTCCTCAAGATAAACTAGGCAAACAAGCCATCCCAGAAGAACTACCAATCGCCAAAGTACGAGATGAAGATTCCCTTTACCTAGGAGGGTTGGGAATAGGAACCCAGCGGATGATCAAAAACGTAGGAGATGCAGGAGGACAGGTTTTATTTCAAAATGGAGACTTTGGAAAGGGTACAGGAGCAGTAGTCATGGTAGGTTTTCCTTATATTGCTGATGAATAATTGTTAATAATCTTTAAACTTTTACCATAGAGTTTATCACAGTAGAATGATTATAGTTACTTAGTTCCCACCCGATCCTGGCACGGAAGCTTCTTCTGTGACTATCTTAAAAGCTGAAGGCTTTTTCGTTTCTATTTAGGCTTGCCAATAACCCTCTTAACGCTTAAACACGGAAGTAACTTCTGTGCTAGTGGAGGGAGATATCATATAATTGTTTCCATCATCAAAAGTTGAAGAAGGCGAACAGTCATAGATAAGGACTCAGTAATGCCTTGAAATACCATGTATGAACATCAATCACAATCCACTACCGCATTTGAAATTGAATAGTAAAACCTATATTTTTGATCCATACAATAACTGAACCAAATCAAATGATAGAAAAAGTGGTTTAATGAACCAACCCCGACCCAACGGTGCGGGGTATCTATAGGCAATATTTTAATGATCGACTCAAGAGTCGGAGAATTAATATCCCTTAGGGATTAAATTTATTGGTTACTGCTCATCTCTTACTTCAAAAAACAAAATACATAAAATGGAAAAACAAAATGAAAGAATGCGTGTCGGGGAGGGAAGGATCAGTGGAGCCATTTCTATATTTCTTGGATCTCTTTCATTGTTAGGGATTCTTTGCTTCAAATTTCCGGAACAATTAACAACCCCAGACTTCCGTGAAGTATATACTGCAGACATGGTAGAGAAGCTGATGTATGGGGTCATTATTGCTACATTTTTGTTTGCCTTGGTTAGCATGCTATTGAGTAAAAGCAGGAAGAAAGCCGTTATTGGAATCATACTAGGTGCCTTAACAATCGTAATGGGTGGTTTCAATGTACAGGGCGGACCAGTAGAAAAAGTGAGTTGGAGTATTGGGTTAGATTGGTTACTGTTAGATTTATTCATCATGGCATTACTTTTTGTGCCAATAGAACTTGCTTTTCCGAAAAACAAATTGCAGTCAAAATTTCATAATGAATGGAAAACAGACCTTATTTACTTTGGCATCAGTCATTTGGCCATTCAGTTCTTTGGGGTAATCACCAAAAAGCCTGCTGTTGCTTTTTTTGGTTGGATGAACCTAGAGTCAGTACATGAATGGGTCTCTGGATTACCGTTCTTGGTAGAATTATTTCTAGCCTTACTTGTAACCGACATCTTTCAATATTGGGCACATAGAATATTTCATTCTCACCATTACTTATGGAGATTTCATTCCGTGCACCACTCTACACAAAACATGGACTGGTTAGCAGGATCTAGAACCCATTTTATAGATATTTTCTTCACGAGAAGCATGTCTTACATTCCACTTTATGTCCTGGGGTTTTCTAGCCTAACCTTCAATGCCTATATCGTTTTTATTGCGGTTCATGCCGTGTTAATTCATGCAAATACTAGTATCAATTTTGGCTTTCTCAAATATATTTTCACAACACCTCAATATCACCACTGGCATCACTGTGAAGAACCTGAACACTATGGCAAGAACTTCGCCGTTGTTTTTCCTTTCATCGATAAAATATTTGGAACCTATCATTTACCGGGCAATAAATGGCCAAAGGGAACTGGACTGGTAGATGCTTCTTTCCCAAAGGGGTTTGGGAGGCAACTCGTTTTTCCTTTTAAGAAGAACCCTTTTAATAATGACTTGTTACCAGAAGAAAAGAGTGAACGGTAGTTTAGTGATACTTCTACAGCTTAAATAAAAGAAACATATTAATAATGCTGTGCTGTCCAGAAATGTTTAGGAGTTCATTTCTATTATCCACAGCAAATAGTCCACCATAATTGAATAAAATGAGTTTTCTTAAAAACATATTTGGAAGCAATAAAGAAGATTTTGAAAAACCAAATGTACTATTGGAAGAACCTTCTCCAAGTTGCCCAATTACGGCCATAATTGAGCAAGATAATCGTACAGCCTACTTATACCTATGGGGACCAGAAGATTCCTCTTTTGGTGTTAAATCTTGTTGGATTAGAAATTTGAAGGAAGCCCCTGATGACGTTGAATCTAAATTAATGGAAAAAGGTATTCCTCCAATGCTACCTAAGAGAAGCTGTGTCAATCCTTTAGGCCTTGATAAACTAAAAAAAGAGGATTTAACTCTTGTTTGGCTAGAAGAAGGAGATGCAGTTGCCTTATTAGAAAAAGGTCAACCAATTGCCATCATTCCAAGCTGGAGTGGACAAGGCGGGTTTTATGGATATTCCAAAGAATGTAAGGGAGAGGGAGAATTCGCTTGGGAATTAAATACTTCTAACGAAATGCTTCAAAGAGTTAACAGTGCTCAAAATTTTTGGGATTTGTGGGAAAGTGAAATCAACCCATTTCAAATCTTACAGCCTAAAATATTAGCAATATACGATGAGCACTTTGGAGAAAGCGAGAAATACTTTGCGATTGATGATGAACAAGGGGCTCCTAGAGGGCTTTATGTACTTGAAGGAAAGCAGAAGACCGTTTTTGCTACTGTAGCTCTCTCTTTATCTCCGATGCCGCAGATTGAAATGTATACCGAAAACCGGTTTGACCTGAATCGAATAGAATTAGGGATGATGCTAGGGTCTGAGCATTGCGAATCTAATATTCAAACTGTGGCAAGCTGGTTCAGTGGAGCCTGTGCTATTCCTTGGAAAAACATTACTTTTCTTGGCGAGGGACATACCATTGCTTTTGATGCATTCAATCATCCAAAATTTAAGAGTGTATTACTGACTAGTAAAGTTGCTGTGCTTCCCAAAGTAGAAATGGAAAACTACAATAATTCTAGAATTAATTTCCTTTGGTTAATCCCAATAACAGAAAAAGAAAGGCAATATGCCATAGATGAAGGAAGTGAAAGTATCATTGATAAAATAAACGAAATAGGAAATGATGTATTCTCGTTGGATAGAAAAGAATTAATCTAAAAACTGTAACTTTCATCATAGACTGTAAGTCAATCAAGTAGATGAACCATAATGAACCAACCCCGACCCAAGGGTACGGGGTATCTATGGGCAATAATTTAATGATCGACTCAAGAGTCGGGGAATTAATATCCCTTAGGGATTAAAAAATAATCTGTTGATTCTTTAACCTTGTAAATAAATATATTGGACATTATTAAGGTTGACGACTATTTAGAAATTTTTTTAACTAATTGATCAGTGAGAACACAGATCAAGGTATTAAGGAATAGGTAAAAAAGTTATGGCAAACCAATAATGATAATGCCTATTTCATAAGCATGAAATATAAACTGATCATATACTTTCTTCTTCTTTCCGTTACCGCTTTTTCACAAAAAATGGGTGGTGTAAACTTAGAATCGCCCCGCCATAAGGTTTTCACGGATTATGTGAGGCCTACCAAAAGAATTGCGGCAAATTGGGTAGCTATCATTCCATTTGTATTTATGAAAAGCCATCAGACAGAGATAGAATACAACCAAGGTAGAAATTGGTGGGGAAGTACTCCTGAGGGCATCGCCAATACAACAAAACTTGCTAAAAGCAATGGTCAAAAAACATTATTAAAACCTCATTTCTGGGTAGACAATAGAGGCTGGGCAGGAGATTTATCTTTTAGTAAAAAGAAATGGAAAACTTGGGAAGAGAATTATACGACCTTTATATTAAAGATGGCTCAAATGGCCGACTCGTTACAAATAGACATGTTATGTATAGGTGTAGAGTTAAAATCTTCAGTGACTTTTCGACCTAAATTTTGGAAAACACTTATTCCAAAAATTCGTGCCGTTTACAGAGGCAAACTTACCTATTCATCCAATTGGGATAATTACAGAAATATTCCCTTTTGGGCTTTGCTAGACTACATAGGCATAGATGCTTATTTTCCATTATCAACACAAGCTAACCCTTCCAAAGCCTTACTACTAAAAAAATGGAAGAAATGGAAAAAAACGATTGCTAAATATGCCGTTAGTAAAAACAAGCAAATTGTTTTTACGGAGATAGGGTACAGAAGTATAGATAAAGGTGCTGGCAATCAATGGGAAACTGAAAACCTATCAGACAAGGTCTCTGTGAATCTACCGATACAAGAAAATGCTTTTGAAGCCTTTTTTGAAACCTGCTGGAACCAACCCTGGTTTGCTGGCTCTTTTATCTGGGAATGGCATCCATATGATGATACGGCTGGTGGTAAAGACCATTCTAATTTCACTCCACAACATAAGCCAGCAGAGCAAGTCATTCAAAAGTGGTATAGTAAAAAGTAATTAACCATAAACACAAGCTTCAGCATTACCCGTTACCAAAAAAAAGCCTCAGAGGAGGTTAACAAATAGAGTTTAACACGGTAGAATGATTATGGTTGCTTTGTTACCTTTTTGCTCAATTTTTTCAACAAATAACTAGTGTCTGCCTGAAAGTGGAAAAAGGGGGTATTAGAACTGTTACTCTCACAAAATTAGTTTTTCACTGAGTTGAGTTTTATTGGTCTCAGAATTAGTTAAAACTATTCAATTTAGTGCATTTCGCTTTCAGCTTCTAAAAAGCTAACTTTGTTTGAAATGTCGAATGATCAACGCACTAATTCACATACAGTTTCCCGGTTAACAGCTCATTTAGTATGGTCGACAAAGTATCGTTACCCAGGTCTTCAAGGAGATTTAAAGGTTAGGTGTCGTAGTATATTGATACAAGTTTGTCAATCAGAAGATATCGTTATATTGAAAGGAGTAGTTTCTACAGACCATGTTCACATGCACATTGAATACCGTCCTTCTCAATCGTTAAG
>CALGOB010000257.1 GCA_937958005.1 uncultured Cyclobacteriaceae bacterium | reverse complement strand
GAGTGGCAAAACGATATGGACACTTTCCTTTTTAGCTTCCAGATAATAAGCAAGGTGTTCATGATAAACCCCTGTAGCTTCCATTACGTAACTGACTGGCAAACTTTTGACTTTTTTCTCTGACCAGATGTAAAACTCATTAAAACCTTTCTCCGAATTCGAAAACGTACGGCTACCTAGCACTCTTTTTTGTTGCGATCCATAAGCTACCAGGCAAGCTTTAAATGTTGATTTATCTATATCCAGGCCAATACAATGGGAGTTCATAACTGTTTGTTTAAGTAAGAAAATAGCTTAATGGTTTGTTTGGGCTTTTCTCATCTTTTGATCCTGAATTAGATACATGATCTATTCTTAGGTACTGTTCTGCCTAACAAACAAATTCAAGTAGAGGTATTCCTTGAGTACTGGATCAATTTTTAAATCGTCCTTAGAGTCGGGTCTCTCTTCTACCTGATTAAGCCACTGTTCAAAATTGCACTTTTTTTTTCTAGCACAAACATATGAGAGTCGGGGAATTAGGTATCCCTCAGGGATTAAATTTAGCAGCATAGCATGGTGAGGAAAATTCCTCGGCTCTGAAGCAAAAAACGTTATATGGATAAATTAATAGCAATTTTCTGAGAATTAAATGGTTAGTTTTTGCGATAGCTAAAGGGTTTGGATTACTTTTTTGGAAAATAATTTCTTCAGCAGGTTTCTATTATAAGTCCTCTTCGTCCTTGTTTTTAAAAAAGAAACTAAACCTGAATTCTTACAAGAGATTTGTTCAATGATTTTGTAAATGAAGTTTATATTTGCACCCTATTTTAAAAGTATAACAATTAATAAATGAGTACTCAGCATTTCCAAACTATTGCGCAGGAATTATCTATCAGTCCAAAACAAGTTGAAGCTACTGTAGAACTATTAGACCAAGGAGGTACTGTCCCCTTTATTTCTAGGTATAGAAAAGAGGTAACGGGTAGTTTAGATGAGGTGGCTATAGGCAGCATAAGGGACAGAATAGAACAACTGAGAGAGCTTGATAAGCGGAAGGAGTTTGTACTCAAGACCATCAAAGAACAAGGAAAGTTAACTCCTGAACTAGAAAAGGCAATTAGCTCTGCTACCAACATTACTAAGGTGGAGGACTTGTATTTACCCTATAAACCTAAAAGAAAAACAAGGGCCACGCAAGCCAAAGAAAAAGGCCTTGAACCATTGGCCATTATTTTACTGAAACAAGAAAATAGCTCAATAGAAGATCTAGCAGAACAGTTTATTAGCAAAGAAAAAGGGGTTGAGAGCATTGAAGAGGCTTTGAAAGGAGCACGTGATATCATTGCGGAACAGATAAACGAAGATTCTGAAATAAGGGCTGAGCTAAGAGATTTATTTCAATCTACTGCTACCATCACTTCTAAGGTAATGACTGGTAAGGAAGAGGAAGGACAGAAATATAAGGATTATTTTGACATGAACGAAAAGTTGAAAAATATTCCAAGTCACCGTCTTCTAGCCATGAGAAGAGGAGAAAAAGAGATGATCCTATCCTTGGACATAGCTCCAGATGTAGAAGAAGCACAGGCAATTATAGACCGTAAGTATGTTGCTGGGAACTATCCTACCTCTGAGCAGATCCAGTTGGCAGCCAAAGATGCCTACAAAAGATTACTTAAACCTTCTTTAGAAACAGATTCTAGGGTCAATTCTAAAAAATCTGCTGACCATGAAGCGATTACAGTTTTCACGGATAATTTACAGCAGTTACTAATGGCTGCTCCCTTAGGTCAAAAAAGGGTGATGGCTTTGGATCCGGGTTTTAGAACTGGCTGTAAGCTGGTAGTATTAAATGAGCAGGGAAAGCTACTGGAAAACTCCACTATTTACCCACATGAACCTCAACGTAAAACTGCGGAGTCAGGTGCTTCTATTAAGCATTATGTAGAACAATATAAAGTAGAGGCAATAGCCATAGGGAATGGTACGGCCGGTAGAGAAACTGAACGTTTTGTAAATAGTCTCGACTTGCCAAAATCTGTATTAGTGGTTATGATTAATGAAAGTGGTGCTTCCATTTATTCTGCCTCTCAGGTAGCAAGGGAAGAGTTTCCTGATCATGATGTAACTGTAAGGGGTGCTGTTTCTATTGGCAGAAGACTAACTGATCCCTTAGCAGAGCTAGTGAAAATAGATGCAAAATCCATAGGTGTAGGACAATATCAGCATGATGTAGACCAAAACGCGCTCAAGAACAGTCTTGATGAGACCGTAATTTCATGTGTAAATAAGGTAGGTGTAGAATTAAATACTGCTAGTAAGCAGCTATTAACTTATGTTTCTGGCTTGGGGCCGTCTCTGGCTGAAAACATCATTAATTATAGAAATGAAAATGGTGCTTTTAAGAGTAGAAAAGACCTTAAAAATGTACCAAGGCTCGGTGGGAAAGCCTTTGAACAGGCTGCGGGTTTCATTAGGATTTTAGGGGCAGAAAATCCACTGGATTCAAGTGCTGTACACCCTGAGAGTTACTGGGTAGTAGAAAAAATGGCAAAAGACCATCAAACTACTGTAAAAGACCTGATGAGTAGCGAACAAATGCGAAAACAGATTAAACTGGATCAGTACGTTACAGAGGAAGTAGGATTACCTACCTTAAAGGACATTATGTCTGAGCTTTCAAAACCAGGAAGGGATCCAAGGGCACAGTTTGAAGCATTCTCTTTTCAGGATGGTGTAGAGTCCATGGCAGATTTAAGACCTGGGATGAAGCTACCGGGTATCGTTACCAACATCACTAAATTTGGTGCTTTTGTGGACATAGGAGTTCATCAGGATGGTTTAGTTCACTTGAGTGAGATGGCAAACAGGTTTATTTCTGATCCTAATGAAGTGGTGAAAGTGCAACAGAAAGTAGAAGTTACTGTACTAGAAGTAGATGCTTCCAGAAAAAGAATTTCTTTATCCATGAAAGGAGAATCCCAACAAAGAAGTAAACCTCAGTCAAAAGGGAAACCTAATAGAAATCAAGGCAATAGAAAAAGAAAAGAAGAGGAACCACAAGGTGATTTAGCAAGCAAATTAGCTGCCTTAAAAGGGAAGTTTAATTCTTAATGGCTCACAGCTTTTCCTTGAAATGAATAAAATCGTATTATCAAAATTTTATAATTGAGTAGAAGGTAAAGATAGGTGATCAAACCTATCTTTGCCTTTCTTTCACGCTATCCAATGTACATCTTACGCTGACTCGTAACAAAAAATAAAACAAATACCTATGGCCTATTGTCATATTTTTTAGTTGATAATATGTGTTGTTAAACCCGCATCTTTCAAAACTGCTCAAAGACCTTCTATAGGTACTTTTTAAAATCGAGCTTAGGTTAACAACAATTTATAATTCCCTCTTGAAAGCCTAATGAATATCCCACCTAACTCCCATTTCAAGTTGTAGTTATGTCAGTGAGTGATATATCTAATCGTTGCATTTGTTTTCTAATAGAAGCTACAGCTTTGATTTTGATGGTTTCTTGATAAATGGCTGAATCAATGGATCACCAATTAATGGCTCTAAGCCCTGGCGAACTATCATCAGAGTTTTACATCTCATCCAAAATACGGGTAGGGATCACCTCACCCTTATATTCATAGGCTTTGACATGACTGCTAGCAACAAGTTTAGCCCCTTTTTGTTGCTTTGCCTAAGTATTAAAATATGAGTTAAAAAGAATTAATGCACACTAATAATAGCTTTTGGAGAATTCTCAAATTATCCAATTGATGATTTCATAAAATTACATTAGAAACCTCTGAGTACGCTAAATTAAAGACATAAATCAGATAATAAATCAAGTGGCTCATTTATTAACCCAACCAATATTATTTATAAATTCTATGCCTTGTATCCAATGAACCAACCCCGACCCAAGGTTACGGGGTATCTAGGGGCAATAATTTAATGATCGACTCAAGAGTCGGGGTGCCCGGCCAGGGGAATTAATATCCCTTAGGGATTAAATTAACAGCTTAGTAATCTGGTGTAAAATTACTTTTAAAAGCAATCGTATTAATAACTAAGATTTTAACCCGAATAATGCATTAGACTTTTAAGAGAAAATCATAAATGATTGTTAGATAGCTGCTTAAATTCTGATTTGCAACGCAGCCATAGTCTCCACTATGGTGAATAGGAAATTAGGATTTAAGTGCCTAAATGACTGGTAGTTATGGTTTGCATCAAATTTCTATTGCATCATTCGGGTTTAAACAAAAGATGAATCCTATTCCATAATCCAGAATAAGCGCATTTGAATTAACCCTTTGCATATATGAAATCACTATAGTAATTACAAAAACAGCGCTCTAATTTTAATTATTTGATAACAAAAGCGAATAGTTAAATATGAACAAGTTTATTCTCCCGGTAGTCCTTATTACTTTACTTTTCAGTGTTTTCAGTTTCATTTATTCAAATTCTTCCAACTCCTCACAGTTAGTATACATTGATGTCAATAAGTTGATGGCTGGTTATGAACGAACTGCCATAGAACGTGCAAAATTTGAAAAGAAAGCCATAACCCTTCAAGCTAATGTAGATAGTCTGATTGCCAACTGGCAAAATGAACTAAAAACCTATGAAAAAGAAAGGGCTACTATGTCTAAGAAAGAAATAACCTTGAAACAAGAACTGTTAAGTAACAAACAAAACCAAATGAACAACTATCAACAAGCTATCCAAAAACAATTGCAAGACGAAGATCAAAAAATGACACAAACTGTAATTAACGACATCAATGATTTTGTAAAATCTTACGGTAAAGAAAAGGGATATAGAGTCATTCTGGGAGCCACAGGCAATGGTTCTATCATGTATGCCGAGAATGGTGCTGACCTAACTGAGGAAGTATTAGAACAATTAAATGCTTCTCTTCATGCAAAGTAATTTTTTAACAATCATTTATAGTTCATTCATCTTTATTTGTGTTGGCTGCAGGCCTATGTCTTTTCAAGATGAAACTGATCTTTTGACTTATCTCAAAAATGAGGAAAATGGCTATCTTCAAAGTAAGCAGATCAACGGGGTTCAGTACCAGTTAATGTACAAGCCAACTGATTTATTGGTTTCACAAGAACTAAATGGAAAAAAAGCCAATCAGGCCACCATTGATAGTTTAAGATCAAAATATGACAGATATCGCTACTACAATCTTTCCATGTCTAAAAATAACAAGGAATTACTTACCAATGTAGCAAGAGACCGTCAGCAATTTGGCAGCATGGTCAATACACTTTCTTTTGGAATGGAACAATATATCCACCTTTTTACTGAGAAACGTGATACCATTGCCCTGCTGGACTATGTATATCCACGGATGTATGGGATGAGTAAAAGCACTTCTATGTTGCTGGTCTATCCCAAAGAAGAACTCGCTAATTCGGAACAAATTAACTTCTCTATCGCTGATCTGGGGTTTGGTACAGGAGAAGTTTCCTTTAATCAAAGTACTGAATTAATCATCGATCAGCCAAGTATTCATTTCCAATAAAAGAATCAATAAAGCCAAGAAAAAAACAAGTAAATTTTGAATATCACAATCTCACTACTGTAATGAATAAATTTAAAAAAATCAAACGCATAGTTGCTATATTTCTATTGGCAACTTTTCTTAACACACTCATTCCTTATAATCAGTTGATAGCCAATAACAATGGGCCAAAGGCGCCTGAAGCAGGAAGTTTTGAGCCTGTGGATGCAACAGATATGGTAAACCTACTCACAGGAGATTTCACTTATGTTTTGCCCTTACTCAATGTACCAAGTCCTGAAGGAGGCTATCCTATATCACTAGCCTATCATGCAGGCATAGCCATGGATCAAGAGGCTTCCTGGGTTGGTTTAGGATGGAACCTTAACCCAGGAGTTATCAACCGATCTGTCAATGGCTTTCCCGATGATTACAATAATGTAAAAGTCTATGAGAATTTTTATGATGAAGGAGGAACTGAAGAGTTTTACACCCTTTCATTAGGATATGCAGACCCTACTGGAGTCGCTTCAGTTGGGCTCAATTTCTCATGGGGTACTAATCGTGCCTTTGGAGGTGGTGTAAGCTTTGGTGTCGGACTTCCCTTATCAGGAAAATTAGGCGCAGGGAGTTTAGGCTTAAATGTAGGTGCTGGCAGTAATGGCTCATCATTGGGCGTTGATTATCAGCCAGGCTCAAATGGTGGTTTGTCTTTTGGTGCTTCCGTAAGTTCTGATGGAAGTGTTGGAGGAAACCTAGGTGTAGTGTCTAATGGCTCTGGTTTTTCTATAAGTGGCAGTTCAAGTGGTAGTGTAGGTATTGGGTTAGGAACTGGTATAGGTAAAAATAACAGTCTTGGATTAAATTTCAGTATCTCCGAAAGTGGGATAGGAATTTCTGGTACAGTAAAAAATAAAGACAGCAATAACAGAGTAGTCGGTGGGGCTGGAGCTGGGGCCAATATTAGTTTTGCCAACACCCTCGAACAGGGTGATTATGTAACCAACTCCTCTGGTTGGACAATACCTGTGATTGTTCCAACACCAATTGGAACTTTTTCTGCTGCCTTTGGAAAACAAAAGGTAGAATGGTTTTTGAATAATATTGAAACTAATAACATTCTTTCACCATTGTATTTTGATCAGCAAATTGAAACTGAAATTGATCCAACAACTGGTACAGCTGGCTTAATATCAGGTAGTAGGTTCAAGTTAAAATGCCGAACTGAATTAGAATCACCAACTGATTGTCCAAGTAATCCTTATCGCTTTCTTGGAATTTACTTCGATTATAACGTCGCATTAGAAGTCAAAAATTCAAAAGAACAGGCATGTCTTGAGGGAAATTGTGCAGAAAGCTGCTCTTGCGAGATAACTGAGGTCATAGATGGGTTAATGGATGTTTACGAACTCCCTATAAGCAATGAAATGTCTATTACAGATCTTTCTGAAAACAATGCGATATTTCCCAATTATGATAATTTCAATGTAGAAGCACAGGGTCTTTCTGGTAATATGACACTCAAGCATTTTGAAAATGCTAACTTATTTACCTTGCAAAAGCAACTTCCCACACATTCCATAGAATACAGTTTAGATGTTACTACCTATGCAGCATCTAAATTTATATTTAACGGCTCTCCTGATTTCTATTTTGAAAATGAGTTTAGTTCTTACCTTGGAGCAAACCCAATAGAAACTTCAACAAACGTGAATGAACAAAGTATTTTCGGATATAATGAACTTTCCTATTCAGATAATGGACAAGACTTCCAACCCTTGAACAGAAGAAAAGTTTCAAAATACATTGAATATTTCACAAATGATGAAATATTTAGTAATGGAACCTCTAAATATACCAGAGGTTATATTGAACCAAGAAGTTTTAGTGATCTCTCAAATCCTTCTAATGATGCAATTGGGGCATTCACAGTAACAGGTTCTGATGGAAAACAATACCACTATTCCATTCCCGTTTACAATTACAATACTGTTTCAAGAACCATAGGGGCAGTTAAGGACAACAACGAAAATGCAAAGTTGGAAGCAGATTCCTATTTTGAACGTATCCAAGATGAACCTTATGCTACTCACTGGTTGTTAACAGCCGTAACTGGACCAGATTATATCGACCTCAACAATAACCATAGAGTAGATGAAGCTGACTATGGATATTGGGTAGAATTTGACTATGGTAGATGGTCAGAAGCTTATACTTGGAAAACACCATATGGTGAGGAATATCTGGAGTCAAAAGATGATGAAGATACAAAAGTCATCATTCATGGAATCAAAGATATTTACTACCTAGACCATATTAAAACTAGAACACACACCGCCTTATTTATAAAATCCCTACGAAACGATAACTTGAGTAATGAGTGGACTTATCGTTCAGTAGATTGGGGACTGGATCAAGATTCAAACCACTTTACTGAACGTTTTCATATTCCTGAGCAACGATCTTTAAAACTTGATCAGGTTTTATTATTAAAAAATGAAGATGCCTCCACCATCAACAAGTTTTCAGGTAGTATACAAGGAATCATAACAAGATCTGAATTAGTTAATTTCCCTTCTCCTGACAGCCCTCCAAGATCACATCAATATAATCGTGTCAATAAAATATTGAATACTTCTGATTTATCTGAAGAAGATTTTGAAAATGCAGTAAAAGTCATTGATTTAACTTATGCAAATGATCAATCAACCTTGGTAAGAGGTACACCTAATCATATAACCAATGGAGGAAGATTAACACTCGATCATGTAGATTTCAGAGGAAAAGGCAATACACCCGTCATGCCTCCCTATAATTTCAGTTATTACAATGAGCACGATTTTGATACCGACGCTCAAAATGAATGGGGATACCACGAAGAAATGCCTTGGGACTGGTCTATAAAGGAAATACAAACACCTGAAGGAGGTACGATAGAAGTAGTATATGAATCTGACGATTTTGATAAACCAGTTATTCATACAGGTAAGTTGTTCTCTAGAGGACTGAGTTTTGAATTTCTTTCCTACCCACCAGCTACGCAGCAAAATTCAGTTTCACCATTGGACGCTACTGAAGGTATGATAGATGTACGGATTAGTTTTGACAATGAAGATCCAATCAATGATCTAAACATGGACATGAGGGATTATTTTACTGATCAATCACCTGTCTATATTGATCTTTGGTTGACTGCAATCAATAACTTTCCAGGGAATGGTTATGATCGTTCCGCCATTGACATTAAAGGTGATTATGCCCAAGTGCTTGAAGTAAACCCTACCAACATACTCGTGAGAGTTCCAGCTTCTAATCCAGTGTTTAATAGGTATAACATTCTACAGGATATAAATTCAGTTTCCTTTCTGGAAGCTCAAACTGACTTAACACTTGTTATTGGGCAAGGTGGAATTATACCCTTACATTTTGGGGAAAATCAAAAAAATACTAGATACGACAGAGCTTGGAGACCTGATGGAAATCGATTAGGATATTCCCTGCAGTTCAAAGTCATTGGTAACAAGCCTGCAGAAGAAGATAGGAATGGCACGGTAAATGATATTACCAATGGAGACATTAGGGTAAAACAATTGATCACTTCCAACGGAATTGATCAATTTGCAACTGGCTATCAATATCAATTACCTGGTTATGATGGCAACCCTTCCAGTGCTAATTACAAGTCATCTGGTGTAGTTCCTTATATCCCTGGAGAAGATACGAACCCAATTCCTTACAGCTTGGAACTACCTGCTCCTAAGGTAATGTATGAGTACGTAACTGTACAAGACTACGATAGCTATAATTTGCCACAAGGGAAAATAGTTTATCACTTTAATGTAATGAAGGAAAAAGCAGTAGATCAGATCAAATTTGAAAACTTCTTTGAAATAACAGTGGACGAAGAGAATGAATTTGAGAATACTAATCGTAATGTTGATGTTAATATAACAAAACTTACCGTCCATGATAATTTGGCAAGTATAGGTCAGTTGTTATCTTTAGAAACTTTCAATGAAACAGGTCATTTATTATCAAAAACGGAGAATGAATACTTTGATACAGCGGATCATCCAAACGATCAAGGAATAGATCAACAGTCTTATCAAACCTATAAGGAAGTAGTTTTTGATGAGTCTCTTGAAAGAAATGAAAAGTGGCTCGTGAACTCATCAACGAGAAGGAATTATGTTACAGCACTCAAAACCAGTAAAACAATTGTAGGTGGGGAGTCGATAACTACCTATTATAATACCTATGATGATGTAACTGGAGGAACTATGGAAACTACTTCATTCACTAGTGCTGGCCTACGAGTCAAAAACAAAGTAGTACCTGCCTTCCGAAAACCTGAATACAATATCGCAGGCTACGGCATGGGTAGTAAAGTAGATGATGTTACCAACAAGAACATGCTTACGCAGGAAGCTGCCAACTTTAGTTACCTGATAGATGAGTCAGGCAATGAAAGTGTGCTGGGTGCCAACATCATGACTTGGGACAATGAATGGACGTACCGGGGTTTAAATGGAGACGAGTATTCACCAACAGACCCTAAACAAAAAATCTGGCGTAAACAGGCCGACTTTATCTGGAAAGGTGATTTAAATGAAGATGGTACTTATGCTGATTATAATGGTATATACGACGGTTTTAACTGGTCTTTGAATGCCAATTCCCAAGAAGAACAATGGCAAAAATTATCAGAAACTACCCGTTATGACCACTTTTCTATGCCACTAGAGTCTATGGACATCAATGGTAATTATGCATCCACCAAAACAGACAGCGACTCAGAAAAAATTAAATCTGTAGCTAATGCCGCTTATACAGAACAGTTTTACAGTGGTGCTGAAGAAGGTACTAATGGTGTGGTAGGGGGAGAAATTAATCTTTGGAATCCAGTAACGCTTTATGCGCATACTGGTAATTATTCAGAGAAAGCAGGTACCACAAGTACCAACTTTAGGTGTTCTATTGAACCCGTCTTTAACCAAGCGCAACTGGATGCTGGGGAAAACAGTGAAAAATACAAAGTCTCTGTATGGACTCATAGAGACAATTATCAAAACGCACGAATATACAATGGTACTGAGCTGGAACCTTTCAAAGGTGAAAGGGTTTTTGCTGGGGATTGGGTCATGCTTAACCATTACTTAGACTTAAGTGCCACCACAGAGATTTACGTTAGGTCTGCATCCGGATTCGTATACTTTGACGATTTTAGGGTTCATCCTATAGAAAGTAGTATGACAAGTTATGTTTATAACGAGTGGGATGAATTAACCCACATCATTGGCAGTAATAACCTTGCCGTCCGATATGAATATGATGCAGGAGGAAGGTTGAGGCGTGTATATACTGAGGTGGCCAACACCGGATCATTCACAGGAGGATTTAAACTAACAGTTGAGTATAACCAAAACTATAAAAGAGAACTACAAAATCCAGACGAACATGTAGATGATCAAACAGGGTCATTGCCACTCTCTGCAACCAGTATCAACATCAATCCTTTAAGTTGTGGGGGAAGTCCAGGTTTCCCACTTGGCCCAAATGAGAGAGGAATAATTGGTAATGTAAGTGGCATTTCTGGTGGATCAGGAAACTATGGATATACATGGGAATTTAGTACATCACCAGGCAGTTGGAGTGAGCATCATAGCACACAGGGAACAATGCTCCAAGCATACAATCCTGCTAACAGTACACTTTGCAATCAATTTATGCGGGTGAGATGCACCATCAGAGATAACAGTGATGCTACCGTATCTCCTCTGACACTCACATCAGGTGAACGTCGGGTCTTCTGCGGTGAATGTGAAAATGGAGGAGGGCCTGAGCAGTAAATCAATGATCAAAAAAAATCTAAAGAACAAGATGAAAAATTTAAAAAGCATAATAGTCAGCTTGGTGATCCTGATGGTCTTAAAGAATACGGCGTCAATTGGGCAAGATCTTTCATGGATACAGAATACGGGATTCGAATTGGTAAGCGCACAACGTTTGGCTCAGACAGGATCATCAACTATCAATACTGTCCGTAGTGCAGAAATGATTCCAAATGGAGTCAATGGGAATGTACAATTAAATGGTTTTCAAATAGCAAATAACAATATCTCAGAGGGAGTAAATCCATTAGCAGGTACTATTTTGCTATCTCTTCTTCCTAATGGGGGAAATACTGGAGAACTGGGTGTAATAAGTAGCTACCATATAAAGTTAACAGGCCATAGTGGCCCTGTAATTCCTGATGGAGAAAGTCCCTATCATATAGAAGTTAAAAGTCCTAATGGTGTGGTTCATAATCAGGATATACCCCACCCTTCCGCTAATATGTCACTTGGAATTGTAAAAAATGGCTCCAATATGAGCTTTATTTACGCAGGAACAACTGTGGTTTCTATTAATAACATAATGGCCACCGATTACAGGCTTGTCATTTCATCCACCATCAATGAGGTAGCCTTTGATTACCAATACAATGGTTTCGAAATCACCACCAACAGCTTCCCTCCTCCCTCCGTAACTGATACAGACAGAAATTGGACATCAGTGAAAACTTATAATCCCATGGGTACTTTAACAGGAGCTAGCGTAGCCTATTTCGATGAATTGGGAAGAGGCACACAGGCACAAACTAAAGACATTCTTACCGGAAGAAACTGGGCAACAGAAACACGTTATGACCGTGAGGGAAGGCCTGCGCTATCTACTTTTGGTGCCCCCATAAATAGTGACCATGATTTTAGCTACAAAGAACAATTCATCACTACTTTTTCAGATACCCCAGGGGAATTTCTAAACAGCTTTTTTGAAGGCCTAGAAAATCCAGGTGTAGTAGGTGAACACGAAGGGAGTTTGGGCTGGTATTATAGTGAACTAAACACAGACGAACCTCATCAGGACTTTACAAGAAGACCGTATACCATGACCCTATATGATGAACTAAACCCGGGCACTGCCCGAGCAGTCATCAGTGGCAACTCAGTAGATGTGAATGGAAATGGAAATAATGATGGTTTACTAGACACCTACCCTCAGGGATTTAGTTACAGTATGCCAGCATCTCAAGAATTGTATTATGCTTTTGGTCAAGAACAGTTTCCTGAAAACAGGTCTGGTTGGTTTTCGGCTATGGGAATTGCTCCTTTTAATACACCTCTCCGCATGCTAACTCACCGCGCCACTAAATCAGTGGTGATAGATGCCCATGGCAATGAAAACATTGTATTGACAGATCTAGAAGGCAAAACATTGGCAGCAGCGCGCAGTGGAGGAGATACAGAATATCCAGTTATTTCTACTATTGGAGAACAAGGTTTTGTAGATGTGCACCTGCCTAAAGGCACTACCAATGCTGACATCAGTTTTATAGGAGGACATACAGGGTATTCAGCATGGGATTTACGTAGTGGCCAGCAGGTAAGCCTTGGGAACATGACAGGAGGACATGTATATAGAATTGTTTACAATGCCCCAGTATCTGCTGACAAAACAATTGTCTTGCTGGACAACAATGGTCTTTTGCAAACCAGATCAGGAGCTAAGGGCATATCTTATAAAGTCAACTACTACGATTTTGCACTGAACTATTACAATGAAGCAGGAAATATACTGGAAAGTGTACAGCCTCTTGGTTTTGATGACAGCAATCTAGTCGCGGGCAACCCCTCAGCCACTCCTTCCCATACTCACATCAGTGGCTATGCCTACAACTCACTAGGCCAATTATTAAACACATCAAGTCCTGATGAAGGAGAAGCACATTTTGTTTATCGAGATGACGGACAGATTCGTTTTTCTCAAAACAGTAAACAGTTAGCCAACGATGAATATTCTTACACTAATTATGATGCCTATGCTAGACCTATAGAAAGTGGCGTTTGTGGAGGGGATTTGCCAGCTTCATTCTCAGGTGGGAATCCAGAGGTCACAACTATAAATCTTGTGGCTAACACACCTGGTTATGTAGCCATAACAGCAGATCTAGTCCAGAAAATTAATGATGAAGGCCCCACAGGTCTTGCTAGGTGGGCGCAAGGGGGATTTTATAGTTCAGAAGCCATCTCAGGTGATTTCAGGGTAAGTTTTGAAACTTCAGGAAATCATGTGATGTTAGGATTAACTCAATCGGGGCAACATACCAGTGACGATTACAGGGTAATAGATTATACAATATATGTCCCCGGAGGCACAGTACAGGTAAGAGAAAATAATAGCATGAAAACTGGAAACCTAGGAGGTGCAACCAATGCCACTTTTGCCATACAACGAATAGGGACTACCATCACCTATTGGAAAAATGATGATTTACTTTACACCAATAATAATGCAACAGACCTCCCTCTTCACCTAGATGGACGCATATTACTTTTAAATAGCCGCATATTTAATCTCTCTGTAGAATCTTTAGAAACAAACAGTAAAGATTCATCACAGCAATCCAGCGAAAAACCTACGTTAACTGGTGAATCTTCAGAGTTAACAATCTCAGGAGGTAATGTTACCAAAATTGCAGCTAATAGTTTTTATGATGGTAGGTTCAGTTCCCAAGAAAATTATGAAGGAGATTTTCAGTTATCTTTTAGTGTAACTGGGAAAAATATATTCCTTGGTCTCTCCCCTGAAAAAGGAACTGAAAAGTGGCAGCAGATAGATTATGCTTTCCAAACAGACAGCAAAGGCACTTTGGTAGTCTATTCCGATGGTGTTATCCAAGCAAGTAATTTAGCCATAGTCAAAGACGGAGATCAATTAAACATCAGACGTCATAACAATGAGGTTATCTATAGCCTCAATAAGAAAGAACTCTATACCATGCCAGTGATAGACAATCGTTCTCTCAAAATATATGGTGGCTTGTACGCGAAGCAAAGCAGGCTTAGTAACATAGAAATTATCAGGCTAAATCAGCAAAATGTCAAAAATCCTGGTCAGTTTTTTGATGTGCCAACCTCACTCTGTAGTGAGCAAACCTTCACCCTTTATGATATACCAGACCAAGAAGGTCTGAATGACGCTATGGGTGGTGGAAGTGGCCCCTCAAGAGAAAGAAGACAACAATGGCTGTCTGGTAATGTCTCTAAAACTTGGACGCAAAACCCATCCACCAATACCACCTGGTATAGTTATGACGTTTATGGTCGCGTAAAATGGATGGTTCAGCAAATAGAAGGATTAGGCACCAAAACCATAGATTATATCTACGATCCAGTGACAGGCGAAGTAACTCAAATTAATTATAATGGAGGAGGAGACGACCGGTTTACCCATAGATATACCTACAATGAAATTGGTCAACTCACCAAAGTAGAAACTAAAAGGGACAACCAGGCCTATAAGGAGGAAGCAAATTATGTCTATTATGAAACAGGAGCTTTAAAGCGTGTAGTATTAGGAGACAATGTCCAAGGCATTGACTATGTATACAACCTACAGGGAGCTTTGAAAAGCATTAACCACCCTGACCTGACCGCTGCCAATGATCCTGGTGGAGATGTCAATGATGTCTTCGGAATGATCATTGATTACCACAACAGAGATTATTTACGAAATGGGCATGCAGCAGCTACCTCCCAGTCTGGAGACAATCGTTTTGATGGAAATATTAAAGGTATCAGATGGAATACTCGAATAGGCAATACAGTAGAGCCCCCCAATGCCTATTTGTATACTTATGACAAAAACCTTTGGTTAAAAGAAGCCAATTTCGGCACAGCCAATAATGCTGGTGGCATCACACTCAATTCTCAGAGTGACTATAAAGTCTCTAACCTAAATTATGACCCTAATGGTAACATCCAATCACTAAGAAGAAACAGAGATACCAGACCTGGTATTTTAGGGAACGGAATGGACAATTTCAGCTATCACTATAGTCCAGGAACTAACCAGCTTAATTATGTAGCAGATGCTATAACCATAGACACCGATGCTGAGGATTTAGAAGGGCAGGCAGCGAACAATTATGTATATAACAACATAGGCCAGCTGATTTTCAACACGAAAGATGGCGTTACTTACACCTATAACACATCAGGACTAGTAACAGAAGTAGCCTATCAACCTACCACAGGTGATGGACAGAGCATACAAATACAATATGACGATCGTGGTCACCGGGTGCATAAGCAATTTACTACTGGCAGTACCACCACACAATCTTATTATGTGCGGGACGCCAGTGGGCAGCCCCTAGCGATCTATGGCATTGATGTCAACGGAGAAACTAAGGTAGAATATCCTGTTTACGGTGCCTCTAGATTAGGTATTAATTATGACTGGGGAACTAACTATGAGGTAACTGACCATTTGGGCAATGTAAGGGCTGTCGTACAAGGTGTCACTCAACCCATCACCCTCATTTTTGAAGATCAATTCAATGACGGCAACCTAGATGGTTGGATATTCAACCCCAATTCCGCATTTATTGAAAGTGATCAGCTGCATTTAAAAATGAATACAGCAACTCCTCAAATAGATGTTATCCGTTTAGAGCTGAACTTAACGGCAGAACATGAATATTCCGTAAGGTCATACCTTAAATTACTAGATGTTGAAGATGAGGTGAAAATTGGAATTAGAAAAGTCAGTGACGGAAGCGATAACCAGGTAAAAACGTGGGATATTTCATTAGGTAATTTTCCATCTGCTAATTTTATAGCTGCCAGTACTGATACCTACTATTTATACATAAGATCCAGCAGTGGTTCCATAGTACCTGTAGCTAATACTTACCGCGCCATCTTTGACAACCTAAAAGTAGCAGATCTAGGGATACCTAATCCACTGGAAAATGAACAATTACTGGCTTACAAGGACTACTATCCTGGCGGGATGGCGATGCCTAATCGTAATGTAGAGAGCAACTATCGTTATGGCTATCAGGGAGAATTTGCTGAAACAGATAAAGAGACAGGTAAGGTTGCTTTTGAACATAGGCTTTATGACCCGAGAATTAATAGATGGTTAATTCCTGACAGGGTTGGGGAATTTCATTCTCCTTATTTGGCTATGGGCAATAATTGGATAAACTATGTCGATGTAAAAGGAGATAGTACTCAATTAGTTAATCGAGCTGGAGAGTTAATTGCCACAGTTGATGATGGTAATGATTATTATACAACTAGGTTTGAAACTGTTGTTGGGCAAAGGCAGGTAGGGAATTTTGAAAATGGCTATAGGTTTGAAGATGTCTATGGTTATAAGGAAGTTTCAGTAGATGGTAATTGGATTGGGACAAAAGGAGACTATTTGAATTATGTAGGAGCATTAGCTATAAGTATTGGTTTTAGTCCTAATACCCCTATTGTTTTTAGAAATAAAAAAACTGATGGTTTAGCTTTTGGTTATAGAGGAGCATCAACTAGTGCTACTGGTTTTGATGCTGTAGCGTTAAAGCCAGATAAATGGAAATTATTTGCCAATGATTATGATAGATCTCAGGTAACTTTACTAAAAAGCTATTGGAATACTGTAAATGCTTTAGAACACGAACTTTTCCATAATGCACAGGCCTTTGCCATACGCTTTCTTGGAGGATCAATGAATTTTGACTCTAAAGATGCTTTTAAGTCTTGGTCCGAAAAATCTGCCATAGATCATCAAAAATCACTACATAGTTGGAATAGGGCAACATCGGCATTTCGAGATGGCATTAACAACTATAGAGCTACATTCTAATAATGATAACAAGGTTTTTAATTTTATCAATTTTCTTTCTCTCTTGCAAATCTTATAACAATTTGAATTGTGTTGAGAGTTTTCAGATGGAGGTTAATTTCGAAACAAATAACAACTATTCTATTAGTAGTCGTTGTAAAACAATAGAATTAATCGTTAAAATGAATCTAGAAGACTATCCTAGAGAAAAAACTAGTTTTACTTTCAACATATATGATTTAAGCTATACTTGCAGTAACCGCGAAAATAACCAAATAGGTATTTTTGAAAATCTGAATAAAGTCTTTGCTTTAAAAAAATCTCATTTCCTAATTGAAAACAATCATAATGAATTTAAAGTATTCAATGAATCTATATCAGATAAGAATATTGATTTTGATGAAGATTGCGCATAT
>CALGOB010000256.1 GCA_937958005.1 uncultured Cyclobacteriaceae bacterium | reverse complement strand
TGCAGAAGACCTTGCTGAGACGAAAGGCTTGTCTGGCAACCCTGTCAATCACTCTGAGAGCGATCTCAAACAGCAAGGGCTGCCCCAATTCCTCTGCGGCAAAAAATCTCTCAAAATATCCTTAAACAATCATAATTGTTGACACCAAAAAACGCAAGGTCTCTTATAGAAGGCATTGCTGAGACGAAAGCTTGTCTGGCAACCCTGTTAATCACTCTAAGAGCGATCTCAAACATCAAGGGCTGCCCCAATTCCACTGCGGCAGAAAATCTCTTAAAATATCCTTAAACAATCATGATTGTTGGCACCAAAGAAAGCAAGGTCTCTTGTAGAAGACCTTGCTGAGACGAAAGACGAAATCGCTCTGAGAGCGATCTCAAACAGCAAGGGCTGCCCCAATTCCACTGCGGCAGAAAACCTCTCAAAATATCCTTAAACAATCATGATTGTTGGCGCCAAAGAAAGCAAGGTCTCTTGCAGAAGACCTTGCTGAGACGAAATCGCTCTGAGAGCGATCTCAAACAGCAAGGGTTGCCCCAGTTCCACTACGGCAGAAAACCTCTCAAAATATCCTTAAACAACCATGATTGTTGACGCCAAAAAACGCAAGGTCTCTTACAGAAGGCATTGCTGAGACCAAAAAGCGATCTATCAACAGTTATCTAATTTTCAAATAGTTCATAGAACACATTATGAATATCTGGGCGGATGTTGAGCTCATATATTTTTCTATTTTTGCGGGTTGGATATACCCTATTGGAAAGGAAGATGTATAGAAAATCATTCTCTGGATCAGCCCATACAAAAGTTCCAGTATAACCGGAATGACCAAAACTTCTAGAACTTGCTCCTTTAGCAACACTACTTTTAGTCGGATGGTAGGTAATAAGTGGCTTATCAAATCCAAGTCCTCTCCTATTTCCTTGTTCACAATATTGACAGGAAGTAAATTTATCTATGACTTGGGAAGATAAGTATTGTCTACCTCCATATTTACCACCATTCAACAACATTTGCCAAACTTTGGCTAAGTCTTCTCCTTTGGCAAACAAACCTGCGTTTCCTGAAATTCCCTGCATCATGGCTGCACCTTCATCATGTACTACCCCATGCAATTCTTTCTTCCTAAAAAATGTATCTATTTCTGTAGGAATTATTCTTTCTAATGGAAATTTTTCAAGAGGATTGAAAGTCAAGGTTTTAGCAGTTATAGGGACATAAAATTCATCCATTAGAAAATCCTCAAAAGATTTTCCTGAAATGTTTCTAACTATTTGCGGATATAAATAGAATGAGAGCCCTGAATAAACATAACCCGCTTTCTCATTAAGTGGAGACTTCTTGATCATTTTATAGATCTGTTCTTTATAGTTTTTATGGAGATATAAATTATCTCCTAACTCAAATTGAAAATCTTCTGAAGATATTTTAGATATGGTCTTATTTTTATATCGACCATTTTTCTTGGTAGTTGTTGTCCAATAGGGAATCCAAGATTTTAACTGTGCATTATGTGCCAGGATTTCTCTGAAAGTCATCTCTTTCTTCTTCCCTTTTTTTAAGTCAGGCCAATAGGTATAAGCGGGTATATCTAAATTAAAATCTCCATTATCGTGTAATTTCATGAGGGCTAAAGTGGCTCCAGTTACTTTGGTTACAGAAGCTAAATCATAAATATCATCTTTCTTTACCTCCCTACGATCTTCTTCTAAGCTATCATATCGATGATACCCGAAGGTCTTATGAAAAAACAATTTACCATTTTTAATAGCTAGGATCTGTGCACCTGGAAATGCTTTTTCCTTCAATCCTTTTTCTATGATTTGGCTTATTCGCTCATCTAGAGTTTCAGCATTGATACCTAGCTCTTCTGGGATGGTATATTTAATTCTGGTGGGTAACGTTTTTTTACCGCTCCCTTTCTCATAGACATTTCCAATTCCTTCTTTTAAAATACCTTGGGCTCCTATTCCTCCATAAATTAACTGCGCAGTGAAGTCTTGCGACATTTTTGAACTGTCTAAGGGAAGGATCAATGCATCTGCCTGATCAATATTTTGTTTTTTTGCAATCAAGTCTGCCCCTACAAAAGACACTTGGATAACATATCCTTTCTTGGTAAAGTTAGAAAAAAAATTGATTGCCTTACTGTACCCTGACGCGTAGCCATATGCTACAATCAACAAATCATGTTTTTGTAGTTTTCTTTCAATTCCATTAAAATTATCAGAATCAGTAAAATAGAAAGTAGCGTCTGAGTAGCTTTTAACTCTTTCTGTAAAAGCTTTTAAGGAATTATTCCCATAAACAACTACTCCGATATCTAAAGTATCTAAATGTTGTAGTGGAACAATATTATATTTATTATTTAAAAGCGTTATTTCTTGCTCTTTTTTTAATCTATCCAGTAAAACATGATTATTTTGCGAAAACAACAAATCTCCAAATACTAAGTAAAAAAATCCTGTAATAAACCACTTCATGTTCTTCAGTACTACTATTTTTGTTCCTTTTATTCTTATCACTGGATGGTGATATCTGCAACGAAAATAAGTATAATCCCTGAATAATCGTGGAGCAAATAGATAACTATTTCATCATAGATTTTGACAGTACTTTTACCAAGGTAGAGGCATTAGATATTTTGTGTGAAATTTCACTTGAAAAAGACTCGCAAAAAGATATTGCACTTTCTAAAATCCAAGAGATAACCAACCTCAGCATGCAAGGTGAACTATCCTTTCGGCAATCTCTGGAGCAACGCATAGGATTACTAAAAGCACACAAACGGCATTTACCTATTTTGATTGATCGTCTTAGTCAAATGGTATCCAAATCATTTTTAAGAAATAAAGCATTTCTTTCAGAAGAAAGCGAACAGATTATTATCTTGTCAAATGGTTTTAAAGACTTTATTGTTCCTATTGTCACTCAATATGGCATTAAAGAAGAAAATGTCTTTGCCAATGAATTTATTTATGATAAAGATGGTTTTATCATCAGTTTTGATAAAAACAATGTACTTTCAGAAAGCAACGGAAAACCTAAATTAATTGCTTCCTTAGAATTGAGTGGAGATGTCCATGTAATAGGAGATGGTTATAATGATTATGAAATAAAGGCGGCTGGACTAGCCAAGGAATTTTACGCGTTTACAGAAAATATTAAAAGGGATAAAGTAGTTGCTATGGCGGATCACGTAGCCCCGTCCCTAGATGAGATTTTATATAAAAATGATATGAAGAGAGCTCTTTCTTACCCAAAAAATAGAATCAAAGTCCTTTTACTTGAAAACATTCATGACAAAGGAGTAAAGAAACTAGAAGAAGAAGGCTATACAGTAGAAGTATATCCTGCTGGATTAGGTGAAGATGAATTAGCTGAAAAGATTAAAGATGTGTCCATTATAGGCATTAGGTCCAAGACACAAATAACTAAAAAGGTATTGGCCAATGCCAAGAGGTTATTGGCTGTAGGTGCTTTCTGTATTGGCACCAACCAAATAGACTTAGACGAATGCCAACGAAAAGGGGTGGTTGTTTTTAATGCACCCTATAGCAATACTAGGTCAGTGGTTGAATTAGCTATTAGTGAAATCATTTTACTTATGCGAAATCTTTCTGATAAAGTCATTGCCATGCATGAAGGAAAGTGGGAAAAGTCTGCAAAAAACAGCTATGAAATTAGAGGCAAAAGATTAGGGATCATAGGCTATGGAAATATAGGCGCACAACTCTCTGTAGTAGCAGAAGCTTTAGGGATGAATGTCTCCTATTTTGATCTAGAAGAAAGACTTGCTATTGGGAATGCTACCAAATGCGATACACTTGATGAATTGCTTGCCAATTCAGATGTGGTCACGTTGCATGTAGATGGGAGAGCTGAAAACAAAGAAATCATAGGAAAACCTCAGTTTGATAAAATGAAAGACGGTGTCATTTTCGTCAACCTAAGCAGGGGGCACGTAGTAGATATTCCAGCATTAAAAAATGCTTTGGAATCTGGAAAAGTGAGGGGGACTGCAGTGGATGTATTCCCTAAAGAACCTATGAGTAATCAGGATGAGTTTATTTCTGAATTAAGAAAAATGCCAAATACCATCTTATCTCCCCATATTGGGGGGAGTACCGTGGAAGCACAAGAAAATATAGCTGATTTTGTACCCAATAAAATCATGGCTTATGTCAATACTGGCTCTACTTCTAACAGTGTCAATTTCCCAAACTTAGTATTACCAACACTCGTAAATGCGCATCGTTTTATACATATCCATTTAAATGAGTCTGGAGTACTTGCAGAGATCAACAAAACGATTGCTGAGCATCAATTAAATATTGTTGGGCAGTATTTAAAAACCAATGAGTTAATAGGCTATGTGATCACTGACATTAGTGACAATTATTCTGAGTCAGTTATCGAAGATTTAAAGAAAGTTCCAGGGACTATTCGTTTTAGGGTTCTTTATTGATAAACCATATCAATTTCTTTCAAAAAGGCTTGCTTCCATAAATAATGAGGCAAGCCTTTTTTAGTTCATCAATTTAACCCGAATGATGCATTAGGCTTTTAAGAGAAAATTATAAATGGCTGTTAGGTAGCTGCTTATTAGTGATTTTCTCTTAGAAGCGTAATTCGAGTGTATTTTTTTTTTTGAGACAACCTTTTTTTATTCTAAGATCATTACCTTACAATCACAGGTAGATAAAATTACTATTATGACTGATAAAGAAAAGCTATATGAAGTTTTAGGAGAGTTACTTTTTGCTATAGCGAAATCAGATGGGGTGATACAAAGTGAAGAGAAAGAAGAATTAGTAAAATTCTTAGAGAGTCACAATTGGGCAAGTGAAATTAAATGGTCTTTTGAATATGAAGAATCCAAAGGAGCCACTGTTGAAGAGTTATATAATAAAGTAATCCATTATTGTCATAGTTATGGGCCTGCACCGGAGTATTTAGAATTTATTGATGCTATGAAAATTATAGCAGAAGCATCTGGTGGGAAAGACAAAAACGAAAAAAATATCATTGAATCCTTTTCAAAAGATTTAACAGATAGGTTCAGGCATGATATTGAAAAATTGATGTAGTCGATATTCTGTCTAGTAAACAGATAGTAATTCCCTGATCCTAATCTAATAGGCACGTATAAAACTTCACCTTTCCTTGTCTAACCTCTGAAACAAACTTGAAGATAAAAAAAGCCCTAAAAATATTAGGGCTTAAATAATAAGTCATCATTTTATCTTAATGAGATAAAATTTCTTGATTAATTGCTTCTTAATGTCTCTGTAGGGTTTCCTCTAATGGTCTTAATAACCTGTCCTGCAAAAGTGATCGCTATAGTAATTATTACAATCACAAAGGAAACAACAAATGGATTAAAACTAAAAGGCTTAGGATCAGGGTATACGGATTTTATAATCAAATTCATCATATAAAAACCCAGTCCACCCCCTATCATAAATGATATAACAATTACCCAAATAAATTGTCTGTTAACTATACCTACTATATTTCCTGCTGTTGCACCCAATACTTTTCTAATAGCTAGTTGTTTCTTTTGTTTAATCAAGTAAGAAGACAGCAAACCAAACAGACCCAAACTTGACAAGATTATGGATATGATCGAAATGAAAAGAAGAACAAGAATATTCGCTTCGTTCTCTGTATAAAAACGATCTAAAATATCTTCCTGATAAGAAGAGATATAGGGTTCAAATGGCTGAACACCCGCCCATTGACTCTTCAACTCATCATCTGTTCCTTTTAATTTCCCATACTCAGTTTTAACCAATAAGTAGGTACCACTATCCATCCCTCTCCTAACAATAATAGAGGGCTGAATCTTTCCGTAAAAATTATTTTGTATAAAATCCTTTAAAACACCTTTCACCCGATAGGTTTTGTTTTCAATCTTAAAAGATTGATTTAAGGGTGTCTCCCACCCCATGGAATTCACAAATGTTTCATTAACCAAGGCATCATTTGTGTCATCACTAAGTTCTGTCTCAAGGTATTTCCCATCTGTAAGTATCAGATTCATAGTCTGTGCATAACTGGCATCAGCTTTATACAGAAATGAATTGAATTTTTTATCTAAATGATCCACCTCAACACTTTTATTATCTCTTCCAATATGTCCTACAGAAATGGCAGCACTCATAACCTGAGGAAGTCCTTCAGCTTTATTTTTTAGAGAATTTAAGGCGTCAACATCATTTCCAAGCACAAATAGAACATCATTTGGTTTATATCCCCAGTGTTTATTTTGAAAGTAAAAGGCTTGATCGGTAAAAACAAAACAAGCTACAATAACAATAAAAGCAAAAGTCAATTGAACTGAAATGAAGACTCTGCTTACAATATTTGTTTTCCCAAACAATCGGTCATTTTTCAATATTTTACTCGGTTCAAATCTTGAAATATAGTAAGCAGGATAAGCACCAGAAGCAAAACCGACAAATAGCAAAAGGCCAAATAGAAAGGTTAAAGCGGTTGGTAATGAAGAAAATGAAAATGGAATAGTAATTGGGAAAGCTATATTAAGCCCAGGCAGTAGAATAAAGTAACTTAAAACAGTAGCTACTATAAATGAAATAACGCACTGTATAAAATTCTCTACTAAAAACTGATAAATGATATCCCGTTTAGAGCTACCCATTACTTTTCTGATCCCAATCTCTTTCAACCTTTTAAATTCAGATGAAATGGTAATATTAATATAGTTGAAGCAAGACATAACCAAAAGAAGTATTGCAATAATTGCCAGAGTAATCTGTCCAGCGGGATGTCCGCCACTTGATACAGGTCGTCTTATTTTATAGCTTTCTTGACTTACATTAGCCAAGGAAAGCAATTCGTAATTAACTACTTTTCTCTTGGGAGCAGCTAAGTTTTGTAAATCCTTCACATCACTCAAAACATTTTCTAATTCAGCAGATTGATGTCCACTTTCCATTTCTATAAAGGTTCCTGCTATCTGATCGCTCCAATCATATCTTTCCTTGAACCTTAAATCAAAAAAGTTTTGAATCGAAATAAGAAAATCAGTGCCAAAACTTGCCTCATTTGGCATCTTGTCAAAAACTCCATCTATAATAAATGAGAGAATCTTTCCGTTGGAAAATTTTATAGAAATATCTCTACCAACAGGGTTCTGGCTCCCAAAATACTTCTCTGCGATCAAATCACTTATGATAATATTTTCTTTGTTGTTCAAAACAGATTTATCCCCGTATTTGATGGGAAAATCAAACATTTTCATATAATCCGCATCAGCAAAAGTTAAGCGCTCATTAAAAATTTTATCCCTATACTTAACTGTTCCTGATTCTAATACAAACCTGGTAAAGTGTTTTACACTTTGATGTTTTTCTTTGATCTGTGGCCCCATTAAAATAGGTGATTCAGCCCACATCTGAAGATTTTCTTGATCCATTAAAACACTGATTACTTGATAGATATCATCTTTTTTCGAATGAAACCTATCAAAATTTTTCTGAAAATCAATAAAAATAAAAGTTGTAATGGCTATACCCACGGAGAAGGATAGTCCTAAAATATTAATTATTGAAACTGTTCTATTTTTTATGAGGTTTCTAAAACCTACTTTTATAAAATTAAAAAACATATGAATGCGTTTTATGATTTATTAATTCTCTATAAATATCAATTACTTGCAAGTTCTTCCAAAAAAGAAATACCAGCTGCCAAAACATACAATTCTGTCAATGGTGCATCTAGGTCATGTCCCTCATTAAATGCCTCTATATACCCTACTTCTACCCCTCTGCTTTTCAGGTTATCTACGAATTCTTTAGATTCAGAAACAGGAACTCGTGGATCATTTGTACCATGGTAAATCAACACCGGACATGTTATATTATCGACCATTTTCAGTGGTGAAACTTTATCTAAATAAGCAGAAACCTTCGGGTCATCTGGATCACCATACTCACCTTTTCTAGACGCTTTCCTAAAATCAGCTGTATTATTTAGGAATGTAACAAAATTAGTAATCCCAAACAAATCAACAACGCCCGCAATCTTAGTAGGGTATTGCGCTGCGGTACTCAAAACAGCATACCCACCATATGAGCTACCCATCAAGAAAATTTTATCCTTATCATATAGAGGTTGTGTTTCAATCCAATCTAAAAGATACCCAACGTCAAGTATTGCATTGTTTCTTAAAGTATCATTATCTAATGAGGCAAATCGTTTTCCATACCCTGACGATCCTCTAATGTTTGGTTTAATCAGTACAAACCCCTTATTCCTTAAATAAAAATCATAAATATATTGAGAAGTTACCGCACTTTGCAATTCAGGACCTCCATGAATATCTACCAATACAGGATAGGGTTTTCCCGATTTATTATCATTAGGTTCGAAAATAAAGACCTGAATATCCTTACCTAATCCTAAGCTATCACCACTATCAAATGTAGGATAAAACACCGATTTAGGTGCTGGCAAAGGTATTGGCTTCTGTAAACCGACCAAATCCACTTCTTTGAATTCTGACTTATCTAAATCATAAATTACTACCTGTGATTCCATAGAAGCAGTAGATGTCCTACTGATACCTAATAATTCCTTAGATGGATGAAAATTAAACCTCCCAAATGAACTATTCTCTAAATTAATTTTTTCAAAACCGCCCCAATTAGTGCTATCTTTTAGTTTAGATAAGAAAATTGAATTAATTCCAAATTCGTTCATTCGTATGGCTAGAGTCCCTTCATGTGATATAGCAACTGTTTTAACATCATAATCTAAATCACTTGTAAGGTTTTTTTCTTCTCCGGTTTCAACATTAAACTGATATAGGTTACTAAAGTCAGTAAGCTTATTACTCACATAAAAGATATGCTTATTAGAAGGCCCCCAAACAGCATCTCCAAAATAAGCTTCATTGATGGAGTCTACCTTCATCAATTTTTGTTCCTTAAGTGAATAGTAAAGCAGTTTGGTTTCTTCATTTGAAGTATAATCCCATAACGTCATATACTGCCCGTCTCTTGACCAATTTCCACCTATATACCTACCATTTGACTCTATGATTTTTTGCTCCTTGGATTCTAAATTCAATAATATCAAGTCGCTATTTGTATTATTTCTTTTGTTACTTGTATAGGCTAAGATATTTTCATTAGCATTGAAACTTCCCAATAAATTTCTTGCTCCATCACTTACTATCGTGTCATATGTACCTTCTACTAAATTAGCCATCACAATTCTCAGCTTTTCACTACCATCTGGGTCTATATTATAGATTACCTGATCATCATTGATAAAACATAAATTACTAGCCCTCCTAGTCAGTGTATTTAGTTTGACAACCTGATTTTGTGATAATGAGTAAGTATGATAAGACCTTCTTGAGGTTTTATTAGTTCTCTTAAGTACCAAACCTTCTCCCGATGGAAGCCACTCAACAAACGAGTCTTTTTCAGGAAGTTGACTTTCAAAATTAACAATATCATAAACCGTAGTCCATGATACTCTTTTGACACCTGTTGATTCTACACCTGGAGGTGAGGGAGCTCCCGCTATCACAAAGTACAAAACCAAAAGAAGTATCGGTGCTAAAATAAATCCTACGATCTTAAAGAACTTCTTCATTTTTTTTAGGTTTAGGTAGCTTAAAACAATTGAAAGCTTTGTAATCAAACACTAAGTCTTCTCCATTCAATTCAAATTTCTTAAAGCGATCATCATCTTTAAGCTGGCTCATGGTAATTTTAGAATCATAAGGCAATTTTGACTTATCAACAAACATCGAATAATACAACCACCCTTCCCATTGTTCAGGATATTTTAAAAGGAATTCCGAAAATTGATCATAGATCTCTTGAGTCAATATCCCTGCAGATTTATCTAGTTTGTAATCTTTATTAGGCGTTAGTTTATCAAGAAACTCAACGTTGATTGTATCATTTTCATAGTAGGAAACTGCTGGAAAAATAGGAACATCTGTGATATATGATAAAGCAGCTATCCCTTTTCTAGAAAAAATATCTTTGTTTAAAAACTTGATAGACTCCATCTTTGAAGTATTCTCTGCACCACCTACTCCTGTATTTCCATCAATATAAAGCAGCACATTCTTCTGTTTCTTAAGAAGTCTGATCATTTTAAGCCCTACTGAATCTTCATCCGCAACTATGATTTCAAATTCTGTATTGACTTTTGTGCTTTCACAAATTGTTTCATGACATTTAATGAATATCTCCTCTTGTTTATCGAAAGTTGCTTGATCAACAACTAATGTAAAATCAATTCCATGATTCATCATTAAG
>CALGOB010000255.1 GCA_937958005.1 uncultured Cyclobacteriaceae bacterium | reverse complement strand
ATAAACCCAGGTGCTAACTGCAGACTTCTCTTTGAAGTTTGGTATGGATTTCCAAACTTGAATAGTGATTTCTTGAAATAATACCAGTTTAGGTATAAAAAAGCGTATTAGATTTTGTAGGTAATTTTTTATTGAAGAAGGTGGGGCCGCCAAGGTGGGGCCGCCTTGGCAAAAGATGAAACACCAGCAGTGCTAGAGGAAAGATTTTTAACGCTCTGCAAGGAAAAATTAACAAGAAGATAAACGGTGTTTTATATCTAAATTGGTAATCAACCAACCCCATGCCCTTGGGTACTGGGTTGGTTCATTTGCCATAGAGAATGATATAATAGACTCATGATTTTGGAAATACTAATGGCATGACCTTATTTTAGATAGATTATATCTCAGGAAAATATTAATTATATTCGACCTCTAATTTGATAAGTATGAATAGAATATACATTTTAACCTTAATGATTACGTTGGTTGGCATGTCCTTGCTGGCTCAAACAAAAAAATGGGACATTTCAAACCCAGGAGATGGATGGAGCTATAAAGAAGTCCCATTAAATACCAATGAAGGCACATGGATGAATTTAGATGTAAGCCCTGATGGGAGACAAATTGTCTTTGATCTGTTAGGAGATATATATAAAATACCTACCGCAGGTGGGAAGGCTATTTTATTAAGGGGGGGGCTACCATATGAAGTACAGCCTAGGTTTAGTCCTGATGGAAATAAGATTTCATTTACAAGTGATGCTGGAGGCGGAGATAATATATGGGTGATGGATAATGATGGAAAGAATGCGAAGCAAATCACAAAAGAAAGTTTTAGACTGCTAAACAATGCAGTTTGGCATCCTGATGGTGATAAACTGATCGCTAGAAAACATTTTACATCAGGAAGATCGCTTGGTGCCGGAGAAATGTGGATGTATCACATTACTGGAGGAACTGGTATACAACTCACCAAAAGAAAAAATGACCAACAAGATGTAAATGAACCATCCGTTTCACCTGATGGGCGGTACTTGTATTATAGTGAAGATGTATATCCAGGAGGGTTCTTTCAATACAATAAAGACCCAAATAAGCAAATTTATGCCATCCAAAGATACGATTTTGAAACTGGAAGAATTGACAGGTTGACAGGCGGTCCAGGTAGTGCTGCAAGACCTCAAGTATCTAGGGACGGAAAGAAAATTGCCTTTGTGAAAAGGGTTAGAACTAAATCTGTTTTGTATATTCATGATCTTGAAACTGGAGAAGAATGGCCAATTTATGACCAACTCAGTAAAGATCAGATGGAAGCTTGGGCTATTTTTGGTGCGTACACTGGTTTTAGCTGGATGCCTGACAATAGTGGGATTATTATATGGGCAAATGGGAAGATTAACCAAATTAATATCGCGACACTTCAGGTGAAAGAGATACCTTTTGAAGCCAAAACTACCCTTAAAATTGCTGACGCAGTCTCTTTTGATAACCCTATAGAGAGAGAACGTTTTACTGTTAAGGTGATTCGTCATGCAGTGACATCACCTAATGAAAAACAATTAGTTTTTAATGCATTAGGTTATTTATGGATTAAGCAACTACCTGATGGCAAAGCTAAGAGACTGACTAAAAGTAAAAATCATGAGTTTGAGCCTTCTTTCTCACCAGATGGCACAGAAGTAGTATATGTTACTTGGGACGATGAGCAGCGGGGTAGTATCATGAAAGTGCAATTGAAAGGGGGAAGTCCAGTCAAACTGACTACCGAAAAGGGCATTTATAGAAACCCGAGTTATGCACCTAAAGGAGATAGGATTGTTTATCGAAAAGAGGGTGGTAATAGTGATCAAGGGTTGGCGTTTACCAAGAAAAGCGGTATATACTATATGTCTAAAGATGGAAAAAACCCAAAGAAAATAATTGGCGAAGGAGCATTCCCTACTTTTGATAAAGATGGACAAAGGGTTTTTTATCAGACAGGAGGATATTTTTTTGGAGCACTTACCAAGGAATTACGAAGTGTTGATTTAAATGGTGCTGATAAAAGGACACATTTAAAATCAAAATATGCCAATAGAATTGTACCGAGCCCAGATAATAAATGGGTCGCCTTTTCAAACTTACATAAAGTTTATTTGGCACCATTAATCTTAACAGGGAAGCCAGTGGATATGGATAGTAAATCAAAATCTTTCCCTGTAGCTCAAATAGCAAAAGATGCAGGGGTAAGTATGCATTGGTCTGCAAATAGTGAAAAGATTTTTTGGACTTTGGGCGAAGAATATTTTAGTAATGAAATTAAAGATCGATTTACTTTTTTAGAAGGCTCGCCAGATAGTATCCCTGCTATGACAGAAAGAGGCCTTAAAATTAGTTTAGAAGTCCCAGTTGATAGACCTTCGGGCATATTAGCCTTTACAGGAGCAAGAATAATCACTATGGAAGGGACAGAAATTATTGAAAATGGAACCTTATTAGTAGAAAGGAATAAAATAATAGCCATAGGAAAGGCAAGTGAAGTGAAAGTACCCAAGAAAGCAAAAGTATATGATGTAAAAGGCAAAACTATTATGCCTGGTATCGTAGATGCACATGCTCATATTGGTGCATTTAGATATGGACTGACCAATAAAAAACATTGGCCTTTGTATGCCAATTTGGCTTTTGGAGTTACTACCTCTCACGATCCATCAGCAAATACAGAAACTATATTTGCATTGTCTGAAATGGTGAAGAGTGGTGAAATGGTTGGGCCAAGAATATATTCTACAGGGATAATTTTATATGGGGCTGAAGGAGATTTTAAAGCAGTAATTAATGATATAGATGACGCTAGGTCTGCAATAAGAAGAACCAAGGCCTTTGGTGCTTTGTCAGTAAAAAGTTATAATCAGCCAAGAAGAGAACAGCGGCAGCAAGTACTTCAAGCGGCTAAGGAAGAGGGTATTATGGTTGTGCCAGAGGGAGGATCTACTTTTTATACTAATATGAGCATGATTTTAGATGGACATACAGGAATAGAACATAATATACCGGTAGCCCCTGTTTATAAAGATGTACATACTTTGTGGGGAAATAGTAAATCTGGTTATACACCTACATTAATAGTTAATTACGGAGGTTTAAACGGCGAATTTTATTGGTACGAAAACACCAATGTATGGGAGAATGAGAGACTTTTAAATTTTACCCCAAGAAATATAGTAGATGCTAGATCACGCCACAGGATCAAAGCTCCTAAGGCAGAATATGAAAATGGACATATTTTGGTTTCTAGAACTGTTAAGAACCTTGCTGATAGAGGAGTGAAAATAAACCTTGGAGCACATGGGCAATTACAAGGTTTAGGGGCGCATTGGGAACTTTGGTTACTGCAGCAAGGAGGTATGTCAAATCATGAAGCGTTACAAGCGGCAACTATCAATGGTGCTAATTATATAGGTGCAGGGAATGATATTGGATCCTTAAAAGTTGGAAAATTAGCTGATCTTCTGATCTTAGATAAAAACCCATTAGATGATCTTAGAAATTCTACAAGCATTAAATATACCATGATTAACGGGAGATTGTACGATGCCGAAAATATGAATGAAATCGGAAATAACCCTAAATCGAGAACTAAATTTTACTGGGAGTCAGATAAATACAATGCATCTTTTCCTTGGCATGAAGAAAGTAATAGCTTCCTAGTACCTGGATGCAGCTGTCATGAATCTAGAAATTAGACCTGCATTTCAATACTTGGGCAAAGTAACAAGTCATATCAAAGTCTATGAATATAATGGTGAGGTTATCCCTACCCACATTTTGGATGGGATGTCTGATGATAGGTTAGATGAAATTATGCATTAGACTTTTAAGAGAAAATCATAACTACAGATAATAGTTGTTTAAATTATTATTTGTAACGCAGCCAAATTCTTCTCTATTATGGTGAGTGAGAAATTAGGGTTTAAGTGACTAGATGGCGGTTATTTATGGTTTGTGTCAAATATCTAATGCATAATGTGACTTAAAAACCAATTGGGTTAGGGTATATATTTAGAAAAACATAAATATATACCCTGTTGTATGCCAAGAGGAGGTAAAATATTTATCTACAATAAAGAGACTCAGATAATTTATATTGTTTAAATATATTACTATTCGAAGAATGTTCTGAATAATTCTCCTAATGAAGATTCAAATAAACAACCTAAAGGTTATATTTTCTGATAGCGCTCCTTAATATTGAATTTTTGATTCACCTTTTCCAATTAAACTTAAACAGCAAATACTTGAAGATAAAAACTAGTTTGTTTAAGATAAAATTATTTTAGCTAAACAAAATGATAATGAGATATGAATATTTTTATATTAAATATGTTTTTAATTAGTTCTATCATCAAATGATAATATTTGTAGAAAATTATTTCTTTATGGAATTAGCATTTTTGACCGTTGATCTCCTAATAGAATCGTTTCATCCATCTTTCTTGTGTTTTTGTCGATAATCGCTAGATAATTGCTAATTTTAAAATTATTTTGTTAAATTTGATAATATAAATATTCAAAGTAGTTAAACAAGTCATGGTCGGCTGAACTTAATTGCTCTCTCATTAAAAACTATTACGCAAATGAAAAGTTATCTACATATCAAAAAAGGTCGGTTTTCCTATCGACCAACATTTAAAAAAATACATACAGATTATCAAATTGAGTCGCAAGAACTAAATTTTTAGTTACGCCTTGTTTGTGACATGATGTTTGGGACTCAAACCAGACCTGTGTAAAAATAAAATATATACTTTATTGGAGGAAATATATGATAGGGTTGACTTTGGTCTTTTCCTGTCAGCTATGGTATTAAAGTTAATTGCTCGGTTGATTTAGGGGGAGCTTACGGTTCAAAGGAATTGTTCCTCCCCTTTTTTCAAAATTTGAACTAAAATAAAATCTCTATATGAACCTTCAAACAATAAGTAATATATTAAAAAATGAATCTCACAATCTAAGAACCCCTATGAATGCAATTTTAGGCTTTTCTAAAATGGCCCAAAACCTATTAAGCTCTGAAGATGCCTATTATTATAGTAAGATCTATAATGCAGCGCTAAAGATGCAAAGAACGCTTGATAAAGCAATGGGATTATGTCAATTGGACTATGCTTTCAACAAAAGAACTAAAAGTGAAATAGTTGGGCATGTTTTGGTTGTAGATGATGATATCATGAACAGGCAGGTAGCTGAAATGTTGCTTACAAGATTTGGATTGAAAGTAGATTTAGCTTCTGGAGGGGTTGATGCCTTAGAGGCGGTAACTGCCAATAATTACGACGTGATATTAATGGATTTACAGATGCCTGGTGTAGACGGTTTTATTACCTCTAAAGCAATAAGAAATAAAGGGATCACTAATATACCCATTATAGCTCTAACAGCAGATTTATCCTTGGAATCAAGGAAAAAATGCTCTGAGGTAGGTATGGCTGGTTTTTTAACCAAACCAATAGTACCGAATAAACTCCACTCTACCTTGGAGCAGTGGTTGGGATAAATGAAAGATTAACAATATTGTTGAATGGCCTTTCAATACTTATATTCTTCATTAAATATCAAAATGAGAAAACATTCATGAAAAAAATACTTGATTAAAGAAAATTTATAGGCAAGCTTTAAGCAAGATATATTTATTATAAATACGGGAGGTGTACTCCCACTGAGCCTTCCAATAGAGGTTCTGGCGAAAGCTGGAAAGAGGCAGTATTAATTACTGCCTCGTACTCTGGGCTCACCAAAATACAATGGATTAAACTAATTACGCTTTTTTACACTGACAAACTATTTACGCTCTATGGAAGTACAATTACGCACATTTAAAACAGATGATGACTCGTCTCAAAAGATAAAACTTGTAAGTAAATTCAAACGAATTACCGATTTAAGCAATGTTTCACTTACACGAGACACACACTTCAGATACACAATATACATCTTTTGGTTGTTAGTACTAACTGTTTCTATCGTTACCTTTTTATTAGAAACCAAAAATCAGTTAGACAATCTCTTTCACACGATCAAAGAGAAAAGTAAGCAAATAGAACAATCACTGAAAGGGATTTCTATTCCTTTTAGGAAACTGTACAATTTACCAATTATCACATACTTACTTTTTTAGTGGTCTATAGATATCGTTTCTTGACCTAACCTTTAGGTGATCCTATACTAAAAAAGAATCTTAAATAATTCATAAGATGAAACGTAACTTGAATACCCAAGTAGGTAGCTCAAACAGAGCTGCCAAGCTACTGCTTTGTCAAAAATATTGGGAAAAATCATACCTATACCAGCTGGTTTTAATTAAGTCTATATCATTCTTGAATATTGACTTCAAGAAGTATTTACAGATTTATATGGGCAATGTAAAGGGTGAAACTAAATTAATTTCCTTACGAACATACATTACTCAAATATTATCCAAAAAAGCTCAGTTTTTAAAGAGCAGAAGTGATAAAATTTCATGGGTAACTCCACCCAGAAATTTAATGGATTTAAATGAGTATTCCGATAACGCAGAATCAGGGAAAAAGATCGGTTCTAAAGACAATAAGGAATTTTTAGAGATTCCCACAGGTCAATATGGTCAAGAAAATGTAACACCTGAATCTCCTTTACACTTGTTAGTCCCATTACCCGCTCAAAGTAGAGCCCAAACTAACCCAAACGAGATTTATTATTGGCTGAAGGTACGCCCTAATAAAAAGAGAGAAAAAAAAGGAAACCTTACAAAATTGAGCAATCAAGATAAAGATTATTTCCTTAGGAAATACTGGTTATTACCAAAACCACTTGAGTTTTATGCTCTCCCTATTTTAACACATTACCTAAATCTAAAATCAGTACTGATATGACTAAACAATTAATTACGCGCTTGCATGCTATGGCTGTAGGAACTGGTCAAGTAAAAAGGCTATCAGGTTATTGTCAACCTCAGTACACTATTAATGATTTCAAAAAAAACGCTCTAATGGAAGAAGAAATTATTTTAAAAGAATCGACTAATAATTTAATATTTGAAAAACCTATAAGAACTATAAAAAATGGTTTCCAATGGTTAGCAGCTCTCATCGGGTTCATTGTTTTTTTTAACAATAGCCATGATTTGAAAGCTCAAGTATTAACTACTGAAACAGAATACTCATTAAATGATGAAGTTAACAATCTATTGTTAGGAGATATCCTTTCTCTTGCTTCACAGACTGCTAAAATAGACAGTGACTATAATAGTGGATTAAATGAACCTAGATTTGATGTACAGAATACTTATCACAACCCACCTGAGGAAAAAGATGATGGGGTGACAAAATTATATCCAGGCAGCAGCTACACCTTTCCACCACCAGGAGAGAATTCTGTCGTTGACAATAAAGCAAACTTTGTAATGCCACTCTGTGCTCCGGGAGGAGTAAGTACTAACTTGCATCTTTGGTTAAGAGCTGACTTAGGGCCAAATAATACCATGGATGGTGACAATATAACCTTATGGGCAGATCAATCTGCTAGCGCATTTGCAGCAGAGCTCGTTCTCGCAAATGGCACTACACCTGATGCAGATGATGCACAGTACGTTGCTAATGGGTTTAATTTTAATCCAGTTATAAGTTTCGATCAGACTTCGGGCTCAGGACTGGCATTAACAGATGGCTCAGGCACCCTGGCAGATCTTTTTGCAGTACCAACCAATAGTGAATTCTTTTATGTCATTAAGAAAGACGCTGGAGAAGCTAATGATCAACCTATTATGTTCAGTCAAAATAATGGGAATACGAGTCGTAATTATGCTACAACTAGTGGTCTTCGCTACGGAAATGCATCTAATCCAAATACTGCAGAGCTTACTGATCAAGTTTATTTATTAAGTGGACGATATGATAGCGGAGTACCAAATCAAATTAGCTCTATCAATGCAGGTACAGATGACACTGGGTCAAGTAATTGGACTACAGTTGGTGGACCTTGGACTATTGGTTATAGTTTTAGCGGAGATCAAACATCAAGACGTTTTGATGGTGATATTGCAGAAATTATTGCCTATGATGCCCTACTGGCGAATGCAACAGAACGCCAACAAATCCAATCCTATCTTGCTCTTAAATATGGCATTACATTAAATAGTGGCACCCTGGCATATAAATCTTCAACAGGAGTTGATGTCTGGTTGGTAGATGCTACTTATAACAGTAACATTTTTGGTATTGCCAACGATTCTGGTTCAGGATTAGATCAGCAAATCTCAAAATCTTCCAATACGGGTGCTATACTTACAATTTCTACCGATACAGATTTTACTACAGCAAATGGATCGCGTACTCCGTTAACGGATGGACAATTTTTGATATTTGGATCCAATGGTTTGGCGGCCACTGCTCAAACAGCTGAAATAGATCCTGAGGCAGGCGTTCTTGAAGGGATTTTAAGAGAATGGAAAGTACAAAATACAGCATCTGTTGGAGCAGTAAACCTAAAATTTGATGGTTTCAATGAAGAGTATGTATTATTGAAGAAAAACGGAGATGGCGACTTTTCAACAGGAGCAAGCAGCTTAGGTTTTCTTAATTCGAATGGAGAAATTACAGACATAACTTTAAATAACGACGATCATTTGACGCTAGCAAAAATTGCTAGTCCGGGAGCTGTTGGAACAGATCTTGTCCTTTGGTTTAAGGCCGATGCTGGAACCAGTACTGATATGGATAGTGAAGATGTTGATGACTGGACAGATAATATACAATCAATTGTTGTTACCAGTCCAGTTGGGCTAAAACCTAACTATTTGGCAAATGGGCTCAATTTTAATCCTGCCCTGGACTTTACGTCTGGAGATCGTTTGTTTTTGGACGGAGGACCAGGATCAAATCTATTAGGAATTGGTAATGGAACACCAGATATTTCTATGTACGCGGTCTTTGTACCAACGGATAATAGTAATAATGGCGATCGTACAGTAGCTTTTATAGGTAATGTGGGGGCTGAGAATTCCTATTACATTGAATATGATAGTGATCTCGGAAACCAAACGATAAAGTATAAAAATTACAATAACAATAATAATGGTCAGTTAGTTGCACCACGAGGAGAAACGGCACTATCAGTATTGACCTATAACGGTGCTGGTAGTCCAGCATTTGGTGTGGGTGGCTCGGGATATTTAAACGGTCAAAAAGATACTTTTTCGAGTACTGGAGGAGACTCTCCCACTTTTGAGGATGAGCAAATAGGCATAGGATCAAGAGGGGGTGAAAATGAAGGGGTTCAGTTTTTAGGACAAATAACTGAAGTTATTGCCTATAATAATGCGCATGATGATGGTAATAGTCTGCCAAGACAGCGAATAGAATCCTACCTCGCTATTAAATACGGTATCTCACTAGACCAAAGTTTGGCAGATGGTACAGGAACATTAGGAGATTATTTAGCCAGTGACGGGAGTACTATTTTTGATGCACCAGATAATGGAGTAGCAGGTGTTTATAACAAAGATATCTTTGGCATTGGCCGTGATGACTTATCAGGTTTAGATCAAAGGATAGCTAAATCCGTCAATACAGGAGCAATTCTTACATTGGCGAATAATGCTAATTTCACGGCAGCTAATAACGATGGAGCTCGTACTTCACTAGGTACAGACAAACAGTTTTTAATCATCGCCAACGATGGTGGGGCAACCACTATACAAGCCACAGAATTAGAAACAACAGACTTCACTGTCCGCCTCACCAGAGAATGGAAAGTAAGCAACAGTGGAGCTGTAGGTGCAGTCAACTTGAGGTTCGATGGTTTTGATGACACATGGTCATTGATTACCACCACAGATGGAGACTTCTCTGCAGGCATTACTACAGCAGGCACTTTAGATGCCAATGGCGAAATTACAGGTATTACTTTGACAGATGATGTGACTTTTACGTTGGCTAAATTTCAGGAAGCACCAGGTGGAGTAGCCACTAATAATGTGTTGTGGTTAAAAGCAGATGCGGGAATTGATGAAGTGGATGGTGGTCAAGTGGATCAGTGGGATGACCAATCAGGAAACGCTACCATTACTAACCAAGCCTCGATAACACCTTCAGCTGATATAATTTTTAACGAAAACGCCGTAAATTTTAATTCCTCAGTTGAGTTTACGGGAGCAGTTAACAAAAGCTTGAAAGCATCTACGTCTGATAATAGTATGTTTGATGGAGCCATATCAATCTATTCAGTCGTTGTTCCACAAGAAATTAATGGAAGTATTGAAGGTATTATAGGATCTTCTACAAAAGGGTTACTAGTCCATTCAGGTGATTATGTAATCGATGCTTCTGGTGCTATTGGGGCAGAAACACCAGCTACAATTGGTGTACCAACATTAGTTGGTGCGGTTTATACTCAAAACAATATGCAAAATGGCCGTACTTATGTAGGAGGAGTTTTCAAAACAGAAGAAACTGCATCAACAGCTAATGCAGCGGGTTCATTCTTTGAAGTAGGAGGGCGTACGCAGAATGGTTCTGCTCAAACACAGAGAATTTTTGATGGAGAAATTACTGAAGTTATTGTGTATGATGGAGATCAAGCAACTGGGGCTGTTGAGCGTCAAAAAATCGAATCCTACCTAGCCATCAAATACGGAATCGCATTAGATCAATCCTTAGCAGATGGTACAGGAACAGTAGGTGACTATTTAGCCAGTGACGGGAGTACTATTTTTGATGCACCAGATAATGGTGTGACAGGTGTTTATAACAAGGGAATTTTCGGTATCGGTCGTGATGACAACTCTGGTCTAGATCAGCGTGTTTCTGGATCAGTCAATGCCGATGGAATCATCGCTATCGCCCTGGATAATAATTTTACAGCGACTAACGACGATGCAGCTAGAACGACTGCTCATGCAGCAAATTTTGATTTCCAGGTCATTGCCAATAACGGAGGTACTGCCACTTGGGAAACCACTGGTGCACCAACAGGATTTGAAATTTCTGGTCGTCAATGGCAAATACAAGAAGCTGGTACGGGTGGAGCGATCAACATCCAATTCAATGTAGGCAATACGAACTTTGATATACCAGCACTACAAGCAGGATCGGCCTATCACATTGTTTATGACAGTAACGACGACGGGGATCTCTCAGATGAAACTCCGGTAGCACTGACGAATAGCTCAGGCGATTTGTGGAGTGCGAATGTAGACTTGGTCGATAATGCCATTTTTGCCCTGACAACTCAGGCATTGCCATCAGTGGCACCAGGTGGAGTAGCCACTAATAATGTGTTGTGGCTGAAAGCAGATGCGGGCACTAATAACATGGGTAATAATGAGCTGGTTAATACCTGGACAGATCAGTCTCCATTTGGCAATACTTTTGCTGCTGCGGCTAGCGATGAACCGGTTATTACAGATAATGCAGTAAACTTCAATCGCGGACTCACCTTTGCAGCCGACGATTTTCTCAACTTCGCTGGGCAAGTATACGATCCAGATGCTAGTCACCAAATTTACATGGTAACGAATGCAGATACACCAAGCAATATTGGCTGGTCACAATTAGTAGCTGCACCTTCTGGTACAGGTAAGCTACTTAGTCTTGGTGGTGCGTATGCAAATAATAGTAATGGATCAACTAATGTTTTAGGGCTTGGACTATCGTCATCACCGCGTATTATAAGTGCAGGACAAGTTGGCTTAGATGTTACCACCTATCAAGATGGTCAACTAATCAATATGGGGACTCATGTTGGCGGTACAGGAGCGATCATAAATTCAAATATAGGTGGACAAGATTTCGGAGGCCATAATGTGGTAGGAGAGATTTTAGAGTTTATAGCTTTTTCGGATAAAAACACACCTACTGATCAAGTTAAAATCGAATCCTATCTAGCACTTAAATACGGGATTTCATTAGATCAGAGCTTGGCAGATGGAACAGATGCTGTAGGAGATTATCTGGCAAGTGATGGCAGTACTATTTTTGATGCACCAAACAATGCGACAGCAGGTGTTTATAATAAGGGTATCTTCGGTATCGGTCGTGATGACGATTCTGGTCTGGATCAGCGTGTTTCCGGGTCAGTCAATGCCGAAGGGATCATCGCTATGGCGCTGGATAATAACTTTACAGCAACTAACAATGATGCAGCCCGAATGACTGCTCATACGGCAAATCTTGATTTCCAGGTCATTGCCAATAACGGAGGTACTGCCACTTGGGAATCTACAGGTGCACCAACAGGATTTGAAATTTCTGGTCGTCAATGGCAAATACAAGAAGCTGGTACTGGTGGAGCGATCAACATCCAATTCAATGTAGGCAATACGAATTTTGATATCCCAGCCTTACAAGTAGGAACAGCCTATCACATTGTTCATGACAGTAACGACGATGGGGACCTCTCTGACGAGACTCCGGTAGCACTGACGAACAGCTCAGGCGATTTGTGGAGTGCGAATATAGACTTGGCCGATAATGCCATTTTTGTCTTGGCAACACAGGCATTACCTTCAGTGGCTCCTGGTGGGGTTGCTACTAATAATGTATTGTGGTTGAAAGCGGATGCAGGAGGTATAGCTTGGACAGATCAATCTTTAACAAATACTACTATAACTCCAGTTGGGACCACTTCTTTAAGTGCAGGTGCAATTAATTTTAATGATGCCATTGCTTTCAACGGAGGAGCGAACTATTATGATTTAACTAATGCCGGATTCCAAAATGGTACAGGTAATAAAAGTATCTATGTAGTTTCCAATAGAAACACAAATGTTGGAGCAATTTACATGCTTTCTATGGGTAATCTTTTTGCTGGTCAAGGAACCTCTTTTGGACATTGGAATAATTTTCCGAACTCTCCTTTCTTAAGTAATAACTCCATAGAAATAGCTTCTAATGATACAGGATGGGACATCAATGAGACAGCAATTGTTGGTCACTCAATCATAGGAGGGGTAGATGCCTTATATACTAATGGTAGAAGCCTCTCAATTGATCAAGATGAATACAATTTAAATCTTGTCAATGGAAATTTGGGAAAGATTGGGGCATTCTCTAATGGTGGTGCTACGTGGAATGGAGAAATTGCAGAAATCATCGTATATAATTCTGGTAATGATAATGGTACGGAAAAACGAAAAATCGAATCGTATCTAGCCATCAAATACGGAATCACTTTAGATCAAAGTTTAGCAGATGGTACGGGAACAGTAGGTGACTATTTAGCCAGTGACGGGAGTACTATTTTTGATGCACCAGATAATGGTGTGGCAGGTGTTTACAACAAGGGAATTTTCGGTA
>CALGOB010000254.1 GCA_937958005.1 uncultured Cyclobacteriaceae bacterium | reverse complement strand
ATTCGCCATATCGTTTTTGATGGCGAGATTAAACATAAATGAACTCTTAAAGTGGCATAATCCGAACCGTTAGAACTGTAGTTTAAACTAAATCAACTCAAATAATCCGACCCGTTTCCCTAAACCATAAAAGTGGCATAGTTCAAACCGTTTTCCCTGGCATAGTAAAACCGAAATGGGTGGCTTAAAACGAAGCGTAATAACCATTAAGTGGGGATATCAGAAATAATGAGTATTTTCGAATGATAGGAATACATCGAAAGAATTACAAAGGAAAATACTTTAGGTATCGGATAAAAAAAATGTTCGGACTGATTTAGACTATATTCAATCCGAAAGGAATACCTTATTACAATTGAAATGAACCAACCCCGACCCAAGGGTACGGGGTATCTATGGGCAATAATTTAATGATCGACTCAAGGTCGGGGAATTAATATCCCTTAGGGATTAATAATACTCATATTGATAGACCACAGAGTATTCCAGTTCATTTTCTTTGTTGTATGCAGTGACCTTCTGAATAACATTTGAATGGTCATAAAAAATTTGAAATGACCTTACTCTACTGTTGTTTTTTAAAACAGTAATTTCTTTTAAATCACCTTGTTCATTATAAGTGAACTCTTTACTCTTTTTCCCCTTAGATGAACAAGACATTAATTTTCCAGAATCACTATAATCATATTCATACACCGTAGTTAAATCCGCAGATATGAGCTTATGCCTACTTTGTTCCTTTTCTATTGATTCATCAATTCTCTTTAATTGCAAATCAGATACATGATGATGTATTTCTTTGATGAGGCCATTGGAATTCACTTTGAATGTTGGTTCTGTTATATCGATTCGATATTTTCCATCAGCATCTTTTATTCTAACTAACTTTACACCTTTTTCATCGAATATCATTTGGGAAGATCCATCAAACTTCTCTATCCAGAATTTAATATCCTCCTTAATGCTTTCTTTATATTCTGTGAGCCAACCATTTCCAAATTCCAAAATAGCTACTTCATAGCCCCAATCCACGAAAGATAGAGAACTATATAAATTGTTATTCCTTTTATAACTAAGAGGATCGAATCTCTTATGAATGATGCGTCCAGAAGGGTCATAATCCACCCCAACTACTATTTTACCTTGCTGAAAATTCTGATCACCGTATTCATCTTGGTAATAACCTCTTACAGATTTTATTTTCTCTCCATTAAAAATGGTTTCATCCACTTTACAAGAAAATAGCATTACGAATAGGAATAGAAAAGGCAGATAAGTCAAATAAGAAACATTAGAAATAAAGGAAGATGGTTTTCTCACTAGTTGAAGGATTCTACTTTTTAATGAAATCAATGCAAAATGATTGGTTATTACTAATAACCCAAAACCATTTCCAGTTTTTGAATTATAGGTTTTCGCTGAATCTACCAATAAGTTTGCATACGATTTTAAACTATTTTTATTTGCTATTTGATGATCAACAAAATACTCATTATTCAAGCGTGACAATTTTGATAACAAGTATATAAATGGATTAAACCAAAATATTGCTTTCAAGAATTCAAAGAATAAAACGTCTATTGAATGTAGCGATTTCACATGTGATTTTTCATGCTCCAAAATCAACTGAGATGAATCCAAAGGGAAATTCCGGCTAATAAAAATCCATTTAAAAAACGAAAAGGGTTGGGATATATCACATCGATAATAGGTATTCCCTTTAAATATCAATGAATTTGCTCTTCTTTTTAACATAATAACCAACCAAATGCTTCTAAAAAACTTTATCATAATTAAGAATGAGACAAGTGCATAAAATATTAATAAATAGTTCCATTTACTTTGGCTTTCTGTTCTTGACAATGGAACAGGTTGGGTATATTAATTCTCTAAAATATTTGGATTAGTTGGGGGCAGACCCTCCCCTAACCCTACTACATTTAGTTTTAATACTCTTTCATAGTCCAACTGATAGTTTGGTACTATTTCGCTGATTGAGTAATCTTCACTTAAGGTGATATCTAAGGCAGGAATGATCAATGCACTCAATACTGCAATAAAAATCATGGCCCTATTGACTTTATAGAAACTTAATTTTCTAAAAAACAAGTAGTATAAAATGGTAAACAAACCCATAATGATGGATGCTTCCAACAAATAAATGAAAACCTTGAATATATGATTAATCATTAGACTGGTTTTTAATGGTTGCTTTATCAATAATTTCTTTTAAAGAATTCAATTCTTCTGAGTTTAGGGTCTCTTCTTCTACAAAATTCGAAACAACTTGACTCAAGGATCCATCAAAATATTCGCTAACAATAGATTTAAACATTTCTTTGCGATAGGCTCCCTTTGTGATTACAGGAAAGTATTCATGCGTTTTTCCATAAGCTTTATGCCCTAAAAAACCTTTGCCTTCTAACATTCTGACAATAGAGGAAATCGTATTATAAGGCGGTTTTGGCTCTGGTAATTCTTTAATGACATCTTTTACAAAAACAGTTTTTAGCCTCCATATAATCTGCATTACTGGTTCTTCTGCTTTAGTTAATTTATCCATATCACAATTATATAACTGAAAATTCAGTTAAACAACTATTTAATCAGTTAATAAACTGAATTTTCAGTTTTAAGTAAAAATCAAGTTGAAGAGTAAGTAATGATTAAACTAATCATATGATATCATACATTTTGTAAAAATTTTAAATCCTATCACTTTTCTATTGAGTCTCTATTACTTTTGCGGGATGTATCAAGCACTATTGAGACCCATACTTTTTTTATTTTCTCCAGAAAAAGCACATAAAGTAACCGTTGGCCTTTTTAAATTTTTATGCGCTATTCCAGGTGTTAAATATCTATTTAGAGGGGTTTATGTTTATCAAAATAAAGCGTTAGAGAGAAAATTATTTGGACTTACCTTTCCTAATCCTGTAGGCCTAGCGGCAGGTTTCGACAAGAACGCAGAAGTTATTGATGAATTTTCCCATTTAGGTTTCGGTTTTCTAGAAATAGGTACAGTTACACCAAAAGCACAGCCAGGCAACCCGCAACCCAGGTTATTTAGATTAAAATCTGACAATGGTTTGATCAATAGAATGGGTTTTAACAATGAAGGAATGGAAGCAGCTTTGCTCCGTTTGAAAAAAAGAAAATCCAAGATCATTATTGGCGGAAACATAGGAAAGAATAAAGTAACCCCTAACGAACAAGCTACCAATGACTACTTATTATCATTTAATAAATTACACAATTACGTAGATTATTTTGTAGTAAATGTTAGTTCTCCCAATACTCCTAACTTACGGGAACTACAGGAAAAAGAACCTTTAAAAAAACTATTAATGACCTTAAAAAAGGCAAATAGTGAGAAAGAAATACAACGTCCAATTTTACTTAAAATAGCACCAGACTTAACTGAAAGCCAGTTAGATGATATCATAGAAATCATTCAAGAGACAGAATTGGATGGCATTATTGCTTCAAATACCACAATATCACGAGAAGGCCTAAAGACTCCTGCCACTACCATTGAAAATATAGGAGCTGGTGGATTAAGTGGTAAACCAGTAAAGGCTAGGTCTACAGAAGTCATTCAATATATATCTACTAACTCCAACGGCAAAATACCCATCATTGGGGTAGGAGGAATTCACTCCCCTAAAGATGCCATTGAAAAGCTAGCAGCGGGTGCATCATTGGTACAGCTTTATACAGGTTTTATTTACGAGGGACCTGGTTTAATAAAAAAGATCAATAAGCAATTAGCAAACAATGAAGAGAACTTGTAAGGAAAGTTTATAAATCTTATGTAACTTCAAATTTGATAGAAGGGTAACTTTTCTTTCAATAATTAATTAATTGTCTATACTAAATCCTAATTTTACCCTTTAATATTAGCATGGCAAAAAATACTTTTAAAGCTAAGCCTAAAAAAAAGGCTAAAAAGAAAATCTGGAAGCCTGATTTTAGTTTCTTCAGTGATAGAAGATTTCATCTAGCAGCTGGTTTCTTCCTTTTAGGAATAGGAATCAGTCTATTAATCAGTATATTATCATATCTTTTTACTGGTAAGGCGGATCAAAGCGTAGTAGAGGCTATAGGCGAAACTGATCTTAAACCTTCGGGTTTAGAAGCGCAAAATTGGCTTGGCCTTTTTGGTGCTTGGATTTCCTATTACTTTGTATTCAAATGGTTTGGGATAGCGGCTATTCTTATCCCCCCCTATCTAATTTTGGCGGGTATAAAAATTCTATCTCAAAGAGAATTTTTGCCATTGAGTAGAGTATTCTACTTCTCTATGTTTTTCTTACTTTGGATCAGCTTACTGATGGGATATTTTCTAATCAGTTCAGATGAAGTTAGCGAATGGGGATTTTTAAGTGGAGGCATAGGGTTCGAAATCGCAATTTTATGTGAAAGTTTAGTTGGGTGGGGTACAGTAATCCTACTAGCATTCTCATTGATTGTATTTTCAATCTACTTTTTCAATATCACAGACTTATTAGGCCTTAGCAACTTTCTTGGCAGCCTATCTCCTAGTAAGCACGGTGTAGGTGAACCTGATAATCAACCAGGTGATGATCAACCAGAATTGGCGGATGACATCACTTCAATTCTAGAAACTGTTAAAAAAGAAGTTGAAGAGGAGGACGCACTAGAAGAGCCAAAATTAGATCTGGGTGATTTAAACCTGCCATTAAGTGATGAGGAAGAACTAGGACAATGGCAGATCTCAAATAAAGAGAAGACAAAAGATCACAAAAAAGGGACTCCTGAACTTGAACTTGAGTTGGAATTAGACGATAACAACATCACATTACCCACGGCAAAAGAGATACAAGAAGAAAAAATTGCCTTGGAGGTAAATCAACCAAAGAATGAAGGAGAAGGATTTGTAGATACAATGGAAAACTACGACCCTACCTTGGATCTTCCGAAGTACATCTACCCTACGCCAGATTTATTAACTACCTATCCGGATAAAGGAATAAAAGTTACTAAAGAAGAACTGGAAGCTAATAAAGATAAAATTGTAGAGACACTCATTAATTTTAAAATTGGAATTTCGAGTATCAAAGCGACCATAGGCCCTACAGTCACCTTATATGAAATTATCCCCGATGCAGGTGTAAAAATTTCCAAGATCAAAAATCTAGAAGATGATATTGCACTTAGTTTATCTGCCTTGGGAATTAGGATCATTGCCCCCATTCCTGGAAAAGGAACTATTGGTATAGAGGTCCCTAATAAAAATAGGGAAATGGTAGATATTAAATCCGTACTTACTACGGAGAAGTTCATGAAAAGTGATAAAGAACTTCCAGTCGTATTTGGTAAAACTATTTCTAATGAAATATTTGTCACGGATTTAGCAAAAATGCCCCATTTACTAATGGCTGGAGCTACGGGTCAAGGAAAATCTGTTGGACTAAATATTATTCTTGCTTCTCTAGTTTATAAGAAACATCCTTCCCAGTTAAAGTTTGTTCTAGTAGATCCTAAAAAAGTAGAACTCACTCTTTTCAATAAAATTGAAAGACATTTCTTGGCGAAGCTACCTGATAGTGAAGAGGCAATAATAACTGATACAACTAAAGTAATCAATACACTTAATTCATTGTGCATTGAAATGGATAGCCGGTATGACTTACTAAAAGATGCTCAATGCAGAAACATAAAGGAATATAACGGTAAGTTTGTCAACAGGAGATTAAACCCAAAGAAGGGACATAAATACCTCCCCTATATTGTGTTAGTGATAGATGAATTAGCAGATTTGATGATGACTGCAGGAAAAGAAGTGGAAACTCCTATTGCAAGACTGGCACAACTGGCCAGAGCTATTGGAATTCACTTAGTAGTAGCAACTCAAAGACCATCTGTAAACGTGATCACGGGTATTATCAAGGCAAATTTCCCTGCAAGGCTTTCTTTCAGGGTGACTTCAAAGATTGATTCAAGAACTATTCTTGATACTGGTGGAGCAGACCAACTAGTAGGTATGGGTGATATGTTGTTAAGTACGGGCTCTGAAATTATTAGGCTGCAATGTGGTTTTGTAGATACCCCAGAAATAGAACGCGTTTGCGACTTTATAGGGGAACAACAAGGGTATGACCAAGCCTATCAGTTACCGGAGTTTGTTGGAGATGATTCGGATTCGTCAGTGGGAGAAGTAGACCTTTCTGACCGAGATGCTCTTTTCGAAGATGCTGCCAAGTTAATCGTCATGCACCAACAAGGGAGTACTTCTTTAATACAAAGAAAATTAAAATTAGGATATAATAGAGCTGGTAGATTAATTGATCAATTAGAAGCTGCGGGCATTGTTGGCCCATTTGAAGGAAGCAAGGCAAGGGCAGTTTTAATTCCTGATGAATATAGTTTGGAACAATTATTGAATGGACTAAGCTAAAGAGTAAAGAAATTAATAATGAGGAGCATGAAAAAGATATTATTTGTAGTTAGTTTGGCAATGATTTTAGGGCTTATAAGTCAATCTTCTTTCGCACAAAAAGATCCACAAGCAAAAGAAATACTTGATAGAGTCAGTAATAAGTATAGCAAAATGAACGCCTTCAAAGCTGACTTTGTTTACAAGTTGGAAAACTCAGAGGCTGGAATAGATGAAGAAATGCAAGGATTAATCCACATCAAGGATGATCAATTCAAATTGGAGTTACTTAATAAAATAATCTTCTTTGATGGAGATTTAATCAGAGAATATGACAATGACTTTCAGGAATATACTATCAAGGAATATGATAGTGAAACTGAAGAAGTCAACCTATCTTCTGTGCTCAATTTATATAAAGAAGGTTTTAAATACAGGATTAGAGAACAAACAGCTGAAGGATATTTTATCGAATTAGTTCCTGAGGACGGAGATAAATCATTCTTCAAAATTATAATGGAGGTAAATAATAAGTTTGAAGTAAATTCATTTACTTACTTTGAAAAAAACGGAAATCTTGTAAGTACCTTGGTCAAAAATTTTGAAGAACAACCAAATTTACAGCTTAGTTTCTTTGATTTTTTTCAAGCTAATCTTGAAGTAATTGATTCCGTCGATATGAGGTGAAATCTATGTTTTTTCCAAAAGTCTTTACCCTATTTAAGAAGTGGTATAAACTTTTTGTTTAGAACAAAAAGTTTATACCACTTCTTAGTGGCCTTCTATTAGAATAAAGTATTTAATACAAATTGTTCTTTGTTAAATACAGCCTGATTTCATTGTGAACAAATTGTAATCAACTTCTTTTGCAGATTAATCGATGAATGTCTAAATTCGATTTGTTCTAGTTTATGATCAATAAAAAATCAGCAATTCATGAGGTTATTACTTTCCATATGCTTTATCGCAATATTAACCTGTAGCGTTTCTTTTAAAGGATATGCGCAAAAGGATCCAAAGGCAAAGGAAATTTTAGAAAAGGTCAGCGATAAATATAACAAGATGGTCAGTTTCAAAATAGAGTTTACAAGAAACTTAACCAATAATGAAGCAGGTGTATCTGATGATATCTCAGGAACGATCTACTTGATGGATAATTTATTTAAGCTGGAATTTCTTAGTAGAATCGTATATTTTGACGGAAAATATATGAGAAATTATGATCCTGACCTTCAAGAATACACTATCAATGTACCAGAAGGTGAAGAGCAAGAACTTAACCTTTCATCTGTTTTAGGTCTTTATAAAAAAGGGTATAATTATCAATTATCCGAACAAGACTCTAAAGGATTCATCATCGAATTAGTCCCTGAAAACAAGGATCAGTCCTTCACAAAAATCAGCATGGACATTAGTAAAAAATATGAAATCAGATCATTTACCTATCACGAAGACAATGGTAATTTAGTAAGTACTATCGTAGATAAATTGAAAGAATTACCCAATGCAAAACCAAGTTTTTTCGATTTCTTTCAAGCAAATTTAACAGTAATTGATTCAGTGGATTTGAGATAGCTGATCATCAATATGTATCAATTCCTATTTAGTCAATTTTTTATCCTCACCAATCAAACTCAAAACGTAAATAATAGGCTGATCTAATTCTGCTTTTTTTTGATTTATCCAAAATAGAACCCATGCTGACCAAGGGTACTTGGTATCATCTATAGACAATAATTTAATGATCGACTCAGCACTTTCGCAGCGAATCTATGACAATCATGTAAGAGTAGAAGGTGCTTGATAAGGGAATCAAAATCTTTGATGGGTAAAATAAACGTGATCGCTTTTTAAAGTCAATCTCTCAGCCATGAATGGTCTTAAACTTTCTTGTAGGCGCAACTTACAAAACTATGTTATTTATGAAATAGGTTAAAACCCCGTAAACTATATCAAGTTACTTAATATACAAATAATCTAAAATTATCAAATGATAAAGTATTGAAAGTTAAATAGATAACTTATTTTTAAATACACTCTCATCAAAAAAGTTTAATTTTCAGCAACCACAATTTTACATTTCACGATTAACGGTGTGAATATAGGTAGCATCTAAATTTATAGGTATCATTTAAGTTATTTTTGTCGTTTCAAAGACAATTTGTTTCCCTCATAATCTGTAAACTTATCTTGTATTAGCTGATACATCAAACATTTTATTTACTAATTATACTACTAATTATGAAAAATTCGAAATTAAAAATCGAAAGCTTAAAAGTTGAAAGTTTTGTTACAACTGTTGAAAATACTGAGTTAGGTGCTGTAAAAGGTGGTGCTACTTGTGTTTCTTATTGCCCATGCGATACTCGTCCAACTGGAACTGGCCCAACTGGCCCAATGACAGGTGGAGGTACTGGTACAAGAACTACTGGCCCTATTGATGAGATTGCTTTATAATCCAACTTATATATAAATCGATTTATTGATTACAATTAAACAATACCTGGCTCTTGAGTCAGGTATTGTTGTTTAATCCGGAAGGAATAAAACAGTTAAAAACCCAGTGTTATAACTATTTGCTTAACCAATCTCAGTCCTCATCAAAATCCCTGATCGCAATTGTATTTTTTCCAATAGGCCCTCTACCTTTTAAAGAAACCAGACTTGCTTTTGAAAGTTTGTTAAGGTTTATCGTGCTCCTCTTTAAATTTAAAATTGATTTTTCTTTATTTTTCATAGACATTTATTTTGCCATTTAACGTTCAAACTACATTTTTAGTATCAATTCAAATGCCATAGAGGCCTCAAATCATATTGAACCTGTTAAATAAGTCATCTCTGAAGTGCTGGTTAACTGGAAACCTCTCCCCATCAATAAAACAAGATTGACATCGAAACTTTCTATAAACTCAATGTTGGTGGGAATAATTACCTGGAACAACCATCTATTTATTCATAAAGCCCTTCTAAATTATTAGAAAATAAAAAAGATCTTTACCAGTCGATTAAACCCGAATGATGCAATAGAAATTTGATGCAAACTATAACTAACAGTCATCTGGCCACTTAAATCCTAATTTCCTACTCACCATAATGGAGACTATGTCTGCGTTGCAAATCAGAATTTAGGCAGCTATCTAACAGTCATTTATGATTTTCTCTTAAAAGTCTAATGCATCATTCGGGTTAAACCGTTAATCATCAGTATTTATCCTACCGAGAAAAATCATCTTTTTTTTAATTAATTACAATAATATAGTGGTTTGATTGAATTAAATTGTCTTCTTGCTAACCTATTTACCTTACCAAATGCTGAGACAATCTCATTGGATCATTGTACTCTTATTATACTTTAGCTATCAGGCAAATGCCCAAAGGGCGATTATCATAGGCTCTAAGGGGTCTGAAGAGCCTCCTTATACCATTAAGGGAAAAGTTTATAGCCTTGAAACTGGGGAAAAAATTTTAGGAGCAAATCTAGTTATCGAAGGCCAAAACCTGGGCACCAGTACGGATGTAGAGGGTGTTTATACATTTTCATTGTACCCAGGTGCTTATACTTTATTAGTTAGCTATGTTGGCTATGCCAGCAAAACAAAAACCATCAGTATTTTAGGATCTGGCACTTTAAATTTTGGTCTAAAAAGAAGTGTGACCGAGCTAGATGAATTTGTTGTTCAATCTGAAGGAGAAGATGAAAATATTTCAAGTAAGATCGCAGGAAAAAGTGTTCTTGACCTTGAGTCCATTAAAACATTACCTCCATTGGCTGGAGAAGTAGATGTGCTAAAAAGTCTCACTTTATTGCCAGGAGTAGCTACGCAAGGAGAAGCTTCAAGTGGTTTTTCTGTAAGAGGAGGAGGTACAGATCAGAACTTAATACTTTTGGGTGGGGCAACACTTTACAACCCTTCACATTTATTCGGATTTTTCTCTGGTTTTAATGCCAATGTAGTTAGAAGTGTCTCATTATACAAAGGGGTGGTACCCGCGCAATACGGAGGAAGGGCCTCTTCAGTAATAGATGTAAGTTACAAAAAAGGAAATTTCAGAAATTGGGATGGAACGGTCACTCTTGGTTTAGTTTCTTCAAAGGTCACTGCTGGTGGTCCACTTATTAAAGACAAACTATCCTTAATGGCAGCGGGTAGAATTGCCTACCCCAATTGGTTATTACAAAGATCTAATGACCCCAACATATCCAATAGTACTGCCAATTTTTACGATGGAAACTTAATCTTCAACTACATCATAGATGAAAAAAATGACTTGGAATATTCAATTTATAACAGTAGCGATGGGTTCAATTTTTCCAATGGCCTTTCTAATGAATGGTCTAATCTGGCCCAAGTATTAAAATGGAATTCCCAAATCAACCAAAAGCTTTCTCTCAGTTTATCTCTTATTCAAAGTAAATACAATAGTGACTTAATTGATAATTCACAAACCAATCGCTTTAGAGTCGCTTCACAGATAGTTCATAACCAAGCTAACCTAGGTTTAAATTGGGTTCAATCTAAGAAAAGTACGATAAAAACTGGGGTTCAAACTACCTTCTTAAAAAATGATATTGGAAACCTTCGCCCAGAACCAGGATCTAATACAACTCCTGTCACAATAGATAGTGAGCAGGGAACCGAAATCGGTATATATGCTCAACATGAACTAGATATCACAGGAAAATTTGGAATAACCTATGGACTACGCTACTCTAATTTTAGTGATAGAGGCCCTGCAACTATCAATGTTTACGAACCGGGCAGGTCAAGAAGTTTAATTTCCATTGTTGATTCATTAGAATTCTCTGGAGGAAGTATTCAGACTTATCAAGGATGGGAACCAAGGATACAATTTAGGTATAAAGTATCCCCTACGTTATCTTTAAAAGGTGGTATAAGCCAAGCCAATCAATACATCCATTTGATTACCAATACCAGCAGCGCCTTACCAACTGATGTATGGAAGCTTAGTGATCCGTTTTTGAAGCCTCAAATTGTTCGCCAGTATTCTATTGGTTTATTCAAAAATTTAAAACGTAATAAGTATGAAATTTCATTGGAAGGTTACTATAAAGATTTAAGCAATCTAGTAGATTTTAAAGAAGGGGCTGATCTATTTGTAAACCCAGCCCTAGAAACTGAATTAGTAGCTACCAAAGGCACTTCTTATGGGGTAGAGTTTTTCATCAAAAAATCAACTGGTAGATTTAATGGTTGGTTTAGTTATACTTATGCAAGAAGTTGGAGAACAGCAAATAGCGTATTGGCAGATGAAAGGATCAACAACGGTGAACGGTTTGCTGCTAACTTAGATTCACCTCATGCCCTTAACATCGTTGGAGATTATAGACTAGGTGCAAATACTAAATTCTCTTTTGTTTTTACTTATAATTCAGGTAGACCATTTACACTCCCAATTGGAAAATTCGAATTTGAAGGGGTTGATCTCGCACTATTCGAAGATAGAAACAATGAAAGGGCACCCAATAACCACAGGCTTGACTTGTCTTTACAATTTAAAATTCCAAGTAAGCATCAAGCATTAGATGGTGACTGGACATTGGCTTTGTACAATGCCTATGGCCGTAACAATCCTTTTTCAGTTTTCTTTCAAGATTTAAACGGTTTACCTCCACAGGCTTATAAATTAGCCATTGTTGGGAATCCATTTCCTACCTTAAGCTACGAGTTTACTTTTTAATTTTACGCCATAAAGACTTTGAGAATTTTCACATTAATATTACTTGGCATTTGGATAAGCTTCTTGACAGCTTGCATAACACCAGCTGATATAGAACCTTCTGATTTTGAGCCTATTTTAGTGGTTGAAGGATTTATCAATGATGATTTTGGGCCACATACTATTAAAATCACACGACTTGGGAGGTTTGCAGGAGTAACTGACGGCGGTGTTATTAGACGAGTAGAAGGCGCTACCGTTACAATCAGCGATGATCTTGGAAATGTTGTAAGCCTATTTAGACGAGATGTGGTGAGAAAAGACATTTTAAATAACCCACCAGGTTGCGCTCCTTCTGTAGATTTTGTGAATGTAAAAACTAATTTTCAGACACCAGAAAATTTCAAAGGAGAAGTAGGAAGAACTTATACATTAGAAATAATAATCGGCAGTCAAACTTATCGGTCAGAACCACAAACCATTTTACCCACACCCGCTATTGACGATTTAAGCCTAGCATTTGCTGAAAGGCCTGGCATAGACGAGTTCAATCCCATTTCAGGCATAGAAATCCGATCTTCATGGGAAGATCCAAGCGGCAATAATTTTTACATGTGGAGACTAAATGGGATCTATAGAATTAGCACACCAGACATCGGAGGGCCTAATTCCACAGCCTGCTGCCTTTTTGACCCTGCAGATGGTGGTGAAAGCGAATGCTGGATCCTTGAAAAGAATGTACCAGGGAAAGTAAGGGCACTGAGTGACCGTTTTTTTGATGGAATTAGCACTACTGAAAAAGTAGGTTTCATAGAAGATGATGGCTTAAGGTTTTCCAGTATTGAAATACCTCCTAACAAACAGTATTATGTAGAAGTAGAACAATATAGTATATCCTTAGAAGCCTTTGATTTTTTTAGTAGAATAGACATATTGGCAACTATCGATGGAGAAATTTTTGACCCTCCACCTGTTAGTATAGGAGGAAATATTTCCAATATAGCAGACCCAACTGAAAGAGTACTTGGCTTATTTGGTGCTTTTGATGTACAGAAGAGATCCATTTTTATAAATAGGAGTGATTTACGATTTATTAAACGGTTCCCAATGGTTTGTGGAGATTGTAGGGTAAGAGCTGGTGCACAGGTAGAAATTCCTGAGCCATTTAAATAGTTAAAAAAGATGTTACGTAAATAGTGTTGAAAAATTTCAAAATTGCTTTATATGGTTTGTTACTTGTTAACCTGATCGGTTGCATTACCCCTGTAGGCATAGAGCCCTCAGAATTTGAACCTATCTTAGTAGTAGAAGGTTTTATCAATGATGACTATGGACCACACCCTTTCAAAATTACTCGACTGGCCCGATTTGCTGGGGTTACTGATGGAGGAGTCATTCAGAGGGTAGATAATGCTACGGTTAATATTTATGATGATCTAGGAAACGTAGTTAATCTTTCCAGAAAGAGTGTGATCAGAAAAGAGGTTTTCAATGATGGGGCTCCCTTTTGTGTTCCTGCAGTTGCTTTTGTTAGTGTACAAACAGACTTTATGACACCTACTGATTTTAAAGGTGAAATTGGCCGAACCTATACCCTAGAAATTATCATTGACAGTCAAACGTATCGATCTGAGCCACAAAAAATTTCACCCACACCCCCTATTGAAGATTTAAGTCTTTCTTTTGTAGAAGTACCGGGCAATGACCCACAAAATCCAAATTCAGGTGTAGAAATAGCTGCTACTTGGGATGACCCTCTAGGAGAAGATTTCTATAGATGGAGGATGAATGGAATTTACAGGATTAGCACACCAGATATAAGTGGGCCTAATTCTTCAGCTTGTTGTATATTTGATCCGCGAGACAATGGAGTCAGCGATTGCTGGATTCAAGAACGCGGTTTATCTGGTAATGTAAGGGCTTTGAGCGATCGCTTTTTTGATGGTACACGTGTCACGGAAAAAGTGGGTTTTGTTTTAGATGATGGCCTTAGGTTCGCTAGTGTTGAAGTACCTGCTTCTAAACAATATTATGTAGAAATAGAACAATATAGGGTTTCTTTGGAGGCATTTGATTTCTTAGAAAGGGTGGACATTTTAGCAACTATTGATGGCGAAATTTTTGATCCTCCACCTGTGAGCATCCGTGGAAATATATTCAACATTATGAATCCAGATGAACAAGTAATTGGCTTTTTTGGTGCTTATGATGTACAAAAACGATCTATTTTTATTTCAAGAGGTGATTTAGGATTTATCCAAAGATTCCCAAGGGTCTGTGGTGATTGTAGGGTAAGGCCTGGTGCTCAAACGGAAGTTCCAGATCCTTTTAAATAAGTCAAATAAACCAACTTATTTAACAGTGTATTTCAATTAACTTAACTGCCATCACCTCTAGCTCAACGAGAAATTACTTCTTACCTGAAAGGGAAGTCGTATAATAGTTATAACCAATTCTAAATAGTATGATAAAATCTAACATTTTTATTTTAACAATTGCCTTCAGCATTACTTTCTTATCTGTATCTGCTCAAGAGCAGAAAAAAGATCCTGAACTAGAGGTCAACAAATTAAGAAATGAGATCAGAAAGGAAATTAAAGACAGTCTTAAAAATGCGCAGCCAACTTTAAAGACTACTAATAATAACGGTATTAGAAGAGATAAATTGAATATTAATTATCAAGTTAATGAAATTATTTTATCCAATGACTCCATCGTTATGAATGAAATACGTGCTTTAGGAACTGCTATAGAAATTCCTGAAGTTGATGGTGAAATAGTAAAAAAAGCATGGATTAAGAAGATTAAACGTAAAACTAAATCTAAAGTAAATTCAACTAATGAAGGAATCTCGATTAAGAGTACGCTCATAGGAAGAATTTCTTCGGTACCAATTAACATCTATAGCACCGTATATGATACAGACAATGGAGTTAAAATAGTAGCCGCTTTTGAAGAAGAAGGCACGATCATCTCTCAAAATGCCACTGAAGGTAAATATGATGAGACCAAAAAATTCCTAAGAGATTTTGGCGTCGCTCAATACAAATCAGTTATCAAGTCTCAAGTCAAAAAAGAAAGCAAGGAGCTCAAATCTATGGATTCTAAACTTAAAAAGCTTCAAAAAGAGAATGAGAAAATGCACATAACAATTAGTTCTCAGAAGCAAGGAATACAAAATACTGAAAGCGACATAGAACAGAATTTATTGGATCAAAAAGCAGTGTTAACTGAAATTCAAAACAAAAAGCTTGAAATTACTTCTTTAAAAGGGGATGCTAAAAAAAGTGCCAGCGATGAGTTAAAGGATATCAAAAAAAGGAGGAAAAGCCTTCAAAAGGATCATAAATCCATGTTGAAAAAGATAGTTCAATACAGAGCTAAAATAGAAAGGGTTAACGGAAATGTAGCACTTAATTTATCGGTACAGGATTTACAAAAAGCTAAGCTTTCGGAACAACTTTCAAAAGTGAAAAGTCTAGAAGAAAAAATGAAGAATATTAAATAATAAAGACTTAAAGAAGCATTTTACAGGTGAGTTGATAATATAACAAGCCTAAAACATAATGGATCCAGTAACAGAGTCCATTATGTTTTTTTATGCTGTTAGATTGATATAAATCTTATCTTTAATTAACACTTATAAAATCAGCAATATTAGTTGATATACCTACCCTAAACCCCCAATCGTAATACTGCCCATCTCTAAAGACAGCAATTCCTTCTACCCTAAAAAACCTAAATATGTTGTTTATGCTATAGCCTAGTTCTGTGTAATTCTGAGATGAACTAGTTCCAAGGTAATTTACGAATAGTGCTTCTTTAAGTCCTCTATCTTGTACAAAAGGCAATCTTGTCAACAATAATTTCCTGAAATTATAATGTACAAATGACGAAAAGTAACTCTTGGCTGTACTATGCTGATAGTAATCTAACAACCGATAACTTTCAACTGGATCAGTAGACTGGAAGAAAAATTGATTTCCTTGAAAATGCTTAAAATCAATAAATGTCAGCCTATTATCGTTTAGAAATGTCCCTGCATTGAGCTTATAGGAGAGTTTTCCATTAGCACCTGTTTTGAAACTGTGTTTCACTCCTACGTCTAAAAGACTAAAATCCACCCCTTCCCCACTGGATCCTAACGTGCTTTTATAGGAAACATTAATAACTGGAGATTTATCAGTTAACGCAATTTTCTTTTGATTTCGGATTGTATATTTCACAAAAGGAATGTACTCTGCTGAAAGATTTATTGTCCTAGCCTGGCTACTGTTAAATTGTGTATCATTTAACTCATCATTGATAGGTGCATTAGCCGTATATTCTCTTCCGTCTACATCTATCAGTGAAAAATCTGTATTGTTGAAAAGTTCGTTTCTATCTGCCCAGGTAAAGTCTACCCCATAACTAAATTTGTCGCTAATTTTTGATTGATATTTTACACTGAAGTAATTACTTTCATATATTTTCATAAAGTTTCTTTCCGAAAGCAAAGAGCTAAAAGTATTAATTATTGGTAAAATTGGGTTTCCTGAGTTATACTGATTGATATTTTTGCCTCCTGAAACAGTAAACAAGCCATTTTTAGGTAATTTCCATTTTAACTTGATATCCCCAATTAGTTTCTCTCTACTGAGTGCATATCTGGCTGTTGGTTCAATGCTCAACCAATGTTTGTTTTCAAAAGTTTTAGTAAACTGCAATCCATAACTGGCATGAAAGCCCTCCACCGTATTAAATCCTAATGATAAGAGTGCGTTATTGATTTTTAAATGAGTTTTATCACCAATCCTATAAGTATTTCCCAATATAAAATCCCCAAAATGAAGACCATCCCTGCGTCCTATTTTCAACGTGTCCCCTTTCGCTTCTCTTTCATATTTTGCTGTAAGACTATCAGTAACTTGATAACCTTTTTTTTCATAAACACTTAGTGGGACAGGGCGGATTTTAGCCCAAAAGGTTGAATCATTGTTATAAGCAGTGGAATCAATCACCCTATTGTTTATGGCTATCACATCTTCTTCAAGCCCTTCTTCTAATTCTTCTTTTTCATAATCTCTTAAAAGCTTTCTTAAGTCTCTGCGGGTAATTTTCTCTTTGGTCTGTAGTTTTTCTAAAGTGGTTTTCTCTTTGCCGCCTTTTCCTGCAAGAGATACTTCTTTGGCAATTTCCTTATCTACTTTCTCATCAATTATTTCAAGCTCAGTTATGAGGTCTGGATTCAAGGTAATTTTATAATCACTTATGGTAGCTAGGTAGTCATACTGGAATTTAAAACCAAGGAAGTTTCCTTCCACATCAAATTTATGACTAATTGGGAGCCAAACTTTATCTTCAATTGGATCATAGATCTGCTTAATTCTAAATTTTATTCCAAATTTTGTGGTTTTAAGGTCTAGACTATGAATACTCCATTCATCTTCAATAATAGAAAGGTGCCCATAGAAAAGATCATCTCCTTTTGACCGGGGAATAACCTGAATCTTACTTACCGAGTAGCCCCGATCAATAAATGTTCCTTTATAGACAAACTTATAATAAACAAAAGCCTTTCTAGACAAGGGTGAGATTGCCTCGGCTATTTCTGACTCATAAAAACTTCCATTTATGAAAGGAGTAGGACTTGTATTATTGTCCTCACCAGATGTCCTAATAGAAACAACCCTTTCATTTATCTGATTAGGTCTTTTGTAATTTATCTCCACAATAGACTCAGAAGTAAAGGCAGCAGTTGAATCAATTCCTTCTTTAGCTATTCTTTTTCTTAATAAAAAAGGTGCATTGATCAATCTCCCAGATCCTTTGATATAGACTTTAGATGAATACTCATCTAGTTGATTGGTATGATATTTTGCAGCAGCTATGGCCTTGCGCATGATGGTTAAGGCTGGATCTTCTTGACGAGCAGAAATAACGACACTTTGCAATACCAGCGCTTGCGGCTTTAGGTTTACATCAATTTGCTTAAACCCTTCTCCAACTTCCACTACTTTTATTAGAGATTCATAACCTAGAAATTGAAAAATCAAGTCATATCTTCCTGGTGCTAATTTCATCTCATAAAATCCTTCTGCGTTGGAGGTAGAACCAGACTCGATATTCCTTGCATAAATAGTTGAAAAGGGTAAAGGTTCTTGGTTTTCATCGTAAATATTACCTCTAATCCCTTGTGCAAACAAGTTATTACTAAGTAAAAATAATAGGAATATGATTATTAATATTCTATTATTTCTATCAGTTGTTTTCATTTCTATTTTCAGTGTTCTCAAAATTATATATCACATTTACTAAGTGAAAATTATCCTCATAATGAAGCGCTTGACACCTTTTTTGTAAGGAATGTTTTCTTTTACAAGAAAATCACCATTGTGGTGCAAAAATCAAATTCTCGGATCTAGCCCCCTACTATTTAGATGCGGGATTGCTCTATATAGTTGCTTGAGTATTATTTTTTCTTTTTTCATCCAAGAGAATTGTTTTAAAGTAGCAGCTAAGCACTTATTTAAATAGCACTAGTAAGTGATTTATATGGTTGATTATTACTGGTATCCAAATGAACCAACCCCGACCCAAGGGTACGGGGTATCTATGGGCAATAATTTAATGATCGACTCAAGAGTCGGGGCGCCCGGCTAGGGGAATTAATATCCCTTAGGGATTAAATTATTTACTTGGATACCAGTAGTTGATTATCATAAAATATTATACCAAATCAATGATAATAGTGCGTAATAAATGATGTAAGCAATTTGATTTAAACAAGTCAAAAAGCGCAATCATAGCAGGTCTCCAATTAGTTTTTATGACACAGTCTTTGATATTCGAATGGGTAGCTAGGGCAAATGCATTTAAGTTTTGAATTTTAGAACCCGCATTCTAACCTGATTAATTCATGAATCTTTGTGATGAGAAGCTTAAGTAGCTGTTAGTTAGTGACTCGCACAGGATTTCGACACGTAGGAATAATAGATTATTTTGAGTATCGAAATTTGAGCAAGTTGCTAAATGATAGTTAATTAAGCTTCGTAGTAAATTATTTATGAATTAATCAGGCTAAGACTTTCTAAAAGTAATGTAAAGTTGCTTACTCGTGAGAAGCAGTCATGTGAAGCCTGGGGCCTTTAGCCAGATAAAACACCCGAAATCCAAACCTTTTTAAATGTACCTACCCTAAACGAGCAGTAAAATAGAAATGGATTTTTAAGACAATAAATGAGTTAACTTTCATTTTCTTAAAAAATGTTAAACGGTTTTGAAAATTAATTGCTGTCTATTTGTTTTGTGATTCTTGTATAATTTATTTCTGATAGTTCATCATTTTGATATGAATATTACAATTGAAAATCTAACTAAAAAATATGGTATTCAAAAAGCCGTAGACAACATTTCCTTTAACATAAACCAAGGTGAAATTATCGGTTTTTTGGGGCCTAATGGTGCTGGTAAAACAACCACCATGAAAATGATTACAACTTACTTAAACCCTACATCAGGGAACATTGACATTGCAGGAAAAAGCGTTAAAAAAGATGGCAATGCTATTAGGAAATTAATTGGCTATTTACCAGAGCATAATCCTCTCTATTTAGATATGACAGTTGTCGATTATTTAAATTATTGTGCTGAATTACAAGACATCCCTAAGAGTAAAGTACTTGAAAGAACCAAAAAAATGATCTCTTTATGCGGACTAGATAGAGAAAAACATAAGAAGATCAACGAACTTTCAAAGGGATATAGGCAAAGGGTTGGGCTTGCTCAAGCTATGATACATGACCCTGAAATACTTATTTTAGATGAGCCGACCACAGGTTTAGATCCTAATCAAATTGTTGAAATACGTAAGCTAATCAAAGAAATAGGCAAAGAGAAAACAGTTATATTAAGCACTCACATCTTACCTGAAGTAGAAGCTACTTGTGATCGCATCTTGATTATCAATAGAGGAAGAATAGTTGCTGATGGGACAGCTGAAACGTTAAGAAAACAATCTCAAGGTAAAGAAATCCTTACAGTGACTATAGAAGAAGGTGTCACAGAAAAAATCATCGCCAGCCTTAATGCCCTATCCACAGTAGATCATTTAAAAAAATTGAGCAATCAACGTTTTGAAATTACAAGCAAAAAAGATCTCAGTTCTAAAAGGGAAGTCTTTAACTGTTGTGTAAAAAACAATTGGATATTAACGGAAATGGTGGCCTCAGAAAAGAAGCTAGAGGATATTTTCAGAAATTTAACCTTAAACTAAGCATGAATACATATGGGAAAGCCATTTGGATAATGGCTAAAAGGGAACTTCAAAGTTTTTTTGATTCTTTGATCGCGTACATATTCCTTATCCTTTTTTTAGGATTAAGTGGTTTTTTTACATGGATTGCTTTTAACGATGTCTTTTTTGTAAAGCAAGCAAGTATGCAGATTTTTTTCAGGATTGCCTATTGGTCTTTATTTTTCTTTATACCTGCTGTTACTATGAGAATGATAGCAGAAGAACGAAAAACCGGAACTATTGAACTTTTACTAACCAAAAGTATCACACAGAGACAAATAGTAATAGGTAAATATTTAGGAGGTCTCATGCTTATTAGCATTGCTTTGGTATTTACTTTCCCTTATGTGATTACAATAGCCAATATTGGAAACCTTGACAATGGGGCTGTAATCTGTGGTTATTTAGCTTTGTTTTTAATGAGTGCTGCTTATATTGGCATAGGCATATTCACCAGTAGCTTAACTGATAATCAAATAGTTGCACTACTATTAGCTCTATTAATAGGCATTTTATTTCATTGGATTTTTGGTCTATTGTCCAGTACATTTTCAGGCACTTTAGCCAACATTTTTGATTCTCTGGACATGAGCTATCATTTTGATAGTCTATCTAGAGGGGTGATTGATTTAAAAGACATTGTCTACTTTTTATCCATTGCTTTCTCTGGAATTTTCCTTTCCGAAATATTAATGAACAAGCAAAACTTAAAAGGTTAATATACTGATGAAATCCACAAAAATACTTTCAACAATTGTATTGATCTTGGCTATTGTCCTTATGGTTAATTTACTGGCCAGTCAGTTTTCATTCCGTTTGGATTTAACAGAAGATAGTCAATATACGCTAAGTACGGCTACTAAAGACCTCTTAAAAGATCTTGAGGAACCGATTACTGTAAAAGCTTATTTCTCTGAGGGTTTACGGCCTGACATAGCAAAGACTAAGACAGACTTTAGAGAATTATTAATAGAATATGCCGAGTTATCTGATGGATTGCTTGTTTATGAATTCATAAATCCTGATGACGAAGAAAAGCAGGCACAGGCAGCACAAGCAGGCGTACAATCTATCCAAATAAGTATTCGAGAGAAAAACGAAGCTACGGTAAAGCAGGCCTATATGGGTGCTGTCGTACAGATGGGTGAAACCACAGATGTAATCCCCTTTATACAGCCCAATGCTCCTATAGAATATGAGTTAACCAAAAGCATTAAAAAACTAGCAGTTTTGGACAAGCCTTCCATTGCACTTATACAAGGCCATGGAGAACCTGCTTTACAAGAAATGCTACAGGCCAATCAAGAAATATCTATATTATATAGCTTAGAACCTTATGTATTGAGTACAGAACCTATTCCTGATCGTTTTAAAACACTAGCACTCATAAGGCCTACAGATTCTATTCCCCTTAGTCAACTAGCGCAGATTGATGCCTTTTTAAACAGAGGCGGTAACCTACTGCTTGCCATAAACACCGTAGAGGCAGATTTGAATAGACAATCTGGTAATGCCTTAAATACTGGATTAGAAACATGGTTAAAAAATAAAGGAATATCCGTGAGCAATCAGTTTGTGGTAGATGCCAACTGTGCTCAGGTAAATGTTTCGCAGCAAAATGGATTCTTTAGACAGGTGAGTAGAATCAAATTGCCTTACATCCCTATTATTCAAAGTTTTGCCGATCATCCTATAACAAAAGGGCTAGAGTCTACCGTTTTCCAGTTTGTAAGTGAAATCAATTACACTGGAGATGCTTCCGCACAATTTACACCATTGCTTTTTACTTCTAGTCAATCTGGCTCTCAGGCCACCCCTCTTTATATAGATATTAGAAAAAAATGGACAAAAAAAGACTTACCAAGAGCCGCCATTCCTATAGGTGGGGTATTGGAAGGGAATTTTGGTGGGTCTCAAAATTCCAAGATTGTAGTCTTTGCCGACGGTGATTTCTCAGTTAATGGTTCACAAGAGTCGTTCCAGCAGCAACAGCCTGACAACATTAGCTTACTGGTCAATAGCATAGATTGGTTAAGCGATGACACTGGTCTAATCTCTCTTAGAACCAAAGGGATTGCTTCAAGGCCTATTGATACATTAGAAGAAAGCACCCAAGAGTTACTGAAATACCTCAATTTCTTACTTCCTATTATTTTGGTAATTATTTACGGAGTGATCAGGTCACAAATAAGCAAAAGTATCAGAGTTAAAAGAATGGAGGAAAGTTATGCAGAGTAAACAAAAAAAATTAGCAATCGCATTGTTAGTAATTACGGCTGTCTATTTTTCTTTTAGATGGTACAATTCTAAAAGTAATGAAAGAACACTGGTCAGCTCATTGTTTGAATTAGATACTGCCCAAGTATCATCCATCAAGCTTTATCCAAAGGTAAATGGGCATCAAGAAATAAGATTTCAAAAGAACAATCAAAAATGGGTGGTCTCTTCTAATCAGGTAGAATCTAAAATAGAAACCATTCAAATTAAAAGTTTAATGCGTGAAATTCTTTCTGTAAAACCTGAAAGGCTTGCAGCAAGGACTGCAAATAAATGGGAAAAGTATCATGTAAACGATTCGCTGGGCACACATTTAGTGCTGGAAAACTCTGCTGGAGAAACGTTAGCAAACGTAATGATTGGTAAATTTTCTTTTAGGCAATCCCCTCAAACACAACAGTTTCAAAGAGGAGGCGAACAAAGTTTATCGTATGTCAGAAACTTTGAAGAAGAAGAAACTTACGCTACCAAAGGTTTTTTAAGTTCCACATTCAATAGAGATTTCAATTCGTTTAGAGACAAGACCGTACTCAAATTAATTCCAACAGACATAAAAACAGTAGAAATAAATACAAAGGATGAATCTCTACAATTAAACCATAGCCTAAATGGCTGGGAATTGAATGGACTTCCTGCTGATTCATCCAAAGTGGTACAGTATTTAAATCAATTGAGACACCTAAATAATCCTAAGATCAATGACCACTATGTTGCTAATGGGAATCCAGCTTACCAAGTAATATATAAAGGAGATAACATGAGCGACATCATTGTACAAAGTTATCAGGAGGGTAATCAGTTTAATATTCAATCCTCACTTAATAAAGGGGTTACTTTCCAAAGTGATTCGACTGGTATTTTTAAAAAGATATTTAAAAGAAAAGAAGACTTCTTTCAATGAAATATTGATTTAAGCAATTAATAAATATTTTCGATTTTCTTTTATTGAGTGATATATTGATTTCCAAATTGCTGGATTTACAATAAGGTCTTTTTGCAAGAAATCTTGTTGTCACAGATATGATGGAATCAATGAATCAACCCTGACCCAACCAGGCATCTATGGGCAATAATTTAATCCCTAAGGGATATTAATTCCCCGACTCTTGAGTCGATCATTAAATTATTGCCCATAGATACCACGTACCCTGGGTCGGGGTTGGTTCATTAATTGACTCCACACCTCCCCTAAGAAATTATGGCGCTCACGGAACAGTCAGGGATACTTGATTAGGGAATTAACATCCCTTAAGGATTAAAAATATAGGATGTTGGTGGATCACCTCATTTAAATAAATCAAATCAAGTAAGTGCTGCTGAGATTATGTAAATAAGATTGATTGCTAAACATTAAACAACCGAGATTGCTGGGGCTAAAAACGCAAGGTCTCTTGTAGAAGACCTTGCTGAAACAAAAAATGAGTGTATTGCCTTTCACTACTTTGTGTTTTTATCTTCTGATTTCTTCGTAGTAACCAATTTCCCTTTCTCCCAAATTCCTTTGACAAACTTACCATCTGCATACCACATTTTGCCTTTACCAGAACGTAATCCTCCTCTCCAGCGACCTCCATATTTATCTCCATTCTCCCAATACATGGTTCCATATCCACTTCTTTCCCCGTTACTGAACTTGCCTTCATAGCGATCGCCATTTGCCCAAGTAAGTGTGCCTGGCCCAGAAAACTGATTACTTGACCAGCTACCAGAATATCTTGTTCCATCAGGATAAATGGCATTTCCCCTTAGGATATAACCATTCACCGTTTGAACATCAAACATTATTCCATCGATATCAAACTTATGCCAACCATCAGATAAGGAACTAATCTCTTTTTGAGCGAAAGTTGTCAAAGAAAAGGCGAGTAGGAAAATATTAATAAAAATTATTCTTTTCATGTATTATTATTTCATTAGATTCTGTTCCCACATTTTAACCTTAAAAACAACCCTTTAGGTTACAAAAGCTGATTAAGAATCTCAAGGTCTGTCTTGATAACGACCAGTAAATGATGTGATTGTTAGGAATTAAGGGCTCTTCACAAGTCCAAAAGTTCATTAAAAACCCTACTTAATTCATTTTTACTTAAAATTCGCCTTAATGAAGCGCTGTTTTCTTCTTCTTTGACCAAATAATATCAACTCATCATTTTTTAGCTGCTCACATACTTTAGGCCTGATGATTACTTCAGCTTCTCTAGCCGAAAAAAGTGGTTCTTTCGAAATCTCTCCGTTGCCATCCACTTCTACCAAAATCACTATGCTTTCTCTCCCTCCTGAATAAACAAAGCGGCTAGATTTGTCCGTTAGGGCTACATTACGGGGGTTATCATTAAAAACAAAAAATAATTTATCCTTGACTACAGAAAGTACATAAGAAGAGAAAAATCCGCCATCATTTCTGGTTATCTGTCTTTTACTGATCTTTTTTGACCATTCAATTTCTCCTTGGGGAGATATATTCACAACAATAATATCATTATAATGGTAGGTATAATTGGTAATTCTTGAGCCATTGGTAGAAGTGGAAGTGAATACATCTACATAGAACTGCTCTCCTATAAGCACCGCTCCGCCATCATCTCTAAGGATCAAATCATCCAAATTATAATCATATAACTCTACATTCTTCCCTTTCTCTGCCCGTTTATTGGCCTTGCGTTCTTGTTTAGCCGTATAATTTTGAGTAATAAAGTCAATACCAAATTCCTTGAAACTCTTTTGGATAATCGCTTTAGTTTTACTGTCTATTTTCAAAAAATAACTACCTATAATGCTCGAAGTACCTGCCTCACTGTAAAAGCCACTGCAAATTAAATTTTGATCTTCAGAAACACTTATTTGCATATCATTTAAAAAATTACCTTCAATTTCAACGGGGTATTCTGTCAAATTTTGCCCATTATTAGAATAACTTAGGATTTGATATTTATAATTTGGCTCACCTTTTCTTATACTTTTTCTTTTACCTTTAAAAATTAGACCTAGTAAGTGTGCGTTGCCCTCATTGTCAACATTAAAATCTTCTACTTCAAACAACTCTTCCTTATAAGGTAGTGTTACTTCTCTTTTCCAAACTTCTTCAAATTTGCTACTGTACACATGAAATCCAAATTTTTCCTCGCTACCCCTTTCATAAGGTAGGTTATAATAAATTAATACTTTAGAACTATCCCTTGAAACGGTATAGCTAAAATCACCACTGTTCCTTTTCGTTTTTCCCTCATAGTTTATAGCAGCAACTTTCTTAGAATTTATGCTCAGTTTTAGTGTTTTTTGATTGAACCGTTGTAGGTACAGATAATTAACCTTTGCCCTAGCATCTCGTTGTGAAGTGAGCAAGTACACCTTTTTCTTTAGCTGGAAAATACCTTCTATATTTCTAACCTTACCATCTTTTTTTAAGTCAATTTTTACTGACTTGACAAAATTCATTTGGTTGTTGAAATATTCAAGTGTAAGGTAAGTATTAGAGCCATACAAACCTTTACTGAAATTTTTAATCGCATAAAATCCATTATCATCATAACCCACAATGTCACTTAAAGTAGATTTTCTTGAGCTTTCTAATTCATTACCAAATAATAAATCTACTTTTTTACTTACCCCTTGTCCTTGCGTGAAACAAGGCATTAATAAGATAAACAGGAGTATAATGATAGTACTCTTCATTCCAAATTCAATTAATAGATAACAGTGACCAGAAAAGAACGATTATGATGAATTTAATATTCTGTTAGATTTACAACGGAAAGTATTTGAAAAACTAATTAAAATAATTCCTCATGATATCCATAAACAAATCAACAATTACATCATTCTCTACTTTTTCTTTACAAAGTAAAATTATAATATTTATTAACGACTAAACCTTACTTTTTGGTACAAAAAAAGAAACTGGAAATAGATGGCTCTACATCTACCAAAAGTTACAATGAAATGAGGTTAAGTATTTTGTGGTTTGAACTAGGCTTTGAGCTCTATATTATTCTTTGAGGAAAGGATGCCACCTGGTGTGGCCACTCTACCTTACCTCAGATTCCATTTCCATTAGCTCAATATCATGGGACGGTTAGGAAATAAATATCCCTAAGGGCTTCATTCAAATAATTATTGAAGTAAATTCTATCCAAATAAATAAAGATTACTTATCAGGATAGAAATATAGCAAATGAACCAACCCCAACCCAAGGGTACGGGATATCTATGGGCAATAATTTTATGATCGACTCAAGAGTCGGGGCGCCCGGCCAGGGGAATTAATATCCCTTAGGGATTAAATGGTTTCTTTCGGTTACTTTTTCCTCGACTAAAACCCATTTCACCAAAGAACAAATATTCCTTCCAAACATGATTTAAAAGAATCTAAACCAACAAGTTTGTAGTGCATTTTTATTTTATTCCTAAATAATTAGGAGATCTACTAAATACTTAGGATATTGCTTTACAAAGCCTTTTAGGAGGCATCTAAATAGTTTCAATCATTAAAAACAAATGGTGATTGGTTTACAATTCTAATAGAGATTATATGAAAATATTTTGCTTAATTCTAACATTAACATTTATCATACCATTAAGTAACGCCCAAACCAAAAGTCAGCAGACTTATAAAAAAATAATAGAAGATGCTAGTGGAAACCGTATTGATTATTTGACTTACTACGATTTAATCTCAACTGGAAATTGGATAGCAGTAGAGACCAAAAACAAAGAAGGTATTGTTATTCATGTTAAGTTAAGAAAATCTACCCAAGAAGAAAAAGAAGAATTAATTATCAGTACCACTAGTGGAGAAAAATCTGACTTAATAGGTGAAAAAGCACCTAAATTTCGATTAAGGGATTTAAATGGACAGTTAATCTCTTCTGCCAATACAAAAGGAAAAGTAGTTGTTATGAACTTTTGGTTTGTCTGGTGTAAACCTTGTGTACTAGAAATGCCTGAGATGAATGGAGTGTATCAACAGTACAAAAACAATTCTGATGTAATTTTTGTAGCCATTACCTTTAATAAAAAAGAACTCGTTAAAAAGTTTTTGACTAAACATGAATTAGAATATTCAGTAATTGCTGATGCCAAAGAAGTTTTTAACACTTTCAATCCCTATAACAGTGCACCAATCAATCTTGTAATCGGTAAAGACGGTTATTATAAAGATTATATTGTTGGAGGAATTCATGGGCATGGTTTGGCCAAGACAATTCAAAATGCTTTAAGTGGTGGTGATTAAGGATTTTTTCAAGTTATTAGCAATTCCTCAACAAAATACTTCAAAGAATAGCCTAACTCTTCCAAGTAGAAATCTTTTCCATGTTTTCCTACCTGTTAACCCATCTGATGGATTCGACATTTAGAAAGTTACTGAAATAAGTTTCAAACCATCCATCTATACTCAGAAAACACTCTATCTGATCGTCAACCTGATTCAGTTTATCCCCTTCCCGATTCAGCATCTTATTCATAAATTAAATAATACTACAATTAGGAATTAATTAAAAAAATCTCTTCCTTTGATTATACTACATTTAGGAATTAATTATTTCAAAGATGAAAAAATTTCAGTTAGGCGAGTTTGAAGAAGTAGTGATGCTAACAGTTGGCATCCTTTATAACAACGCTTATGGTGTTTCCATTAAAAAGGAAATAGAGGCTCGATTAGATAGAAAAGTAAGTGTAGGTGCACTACAATCCGCACTTAAAAGGTTGGAAGACAAAAGTTACTTAAAATCCCATGATGGCGATGCTACACAGGAAAGAGCAGGGAGGCCTAAAAGGTTCTATAAGATTACTGCATTAGGCAAAGAAGCCATGGAATACTCCAAAGAAACAAGAAATTCTCTATGGAATGCTATTCCAGGAATTGCCTTAGATATCAAATTCAGTCATTAAAAACACCATGAAGGGTCTCCCTAAAATATTTTTACGATTCTTTAGGTGGTTTTGCCACCCAGAACTAAGAGTACCTATAGAAGGGGATCTTTTGGAGTTGTATGAAGAGAGAATGAATGATTTTGGTAAATCAAAAGCTGGTTTACATTTCATTTTAGATGTCATGTTGCTCCTGAGACCCAGTATCATCAAGTCAACCGAAGGAACTTATCACTTAAATCATTACGGCATGTTAAAAAACTATTTCAAAATCGGTATCAGAAACTTATTAAAGTATAAAGCTTTTTCATTCATTAATATTTTTGGTTTAGCAGTTGCTATGGCTGTTAGTTTATTGGTCATTTTACTTTTGGCAGACCAGACTGAATATGATCAGTTTCATTCAAAAAAAGATCAAATTTATAGAGTTCTGACCAGTAATGGCGATGGAGGCCCTGCAAACGCGTCAAGTCCTTTCCCATTAGCCAATTACATGAAAGAGAATTTTTCTACAGTTGAAAACGCCACACACCTAATTCCCAATGTAGGTGGAGACGTTATCTATTTAACTGATCATGAACGAAAGAATGCTGAGGTGAGAGGTTTTTTCACAGACCAGCAGTTTTTTAATATTTTTGATTTTGAGCTGGCGAAGGGAGTTAAAAACACAGCCCTTAACAGTCCTAATAGTATGGTTATTTCCTCAAAAGTGGCTTATCAGCTATTTAATGATCAAAACCCAATAGGTAAAACTGTTCAATTTGCTGACAGAAAATTAGGACTCATCAAAATGGATATTGGAGCTTCGAAGGAAAGTACCCCTACCGATTTTGGTTCCTTTACTATCACAGGGGTAATAGATCTTAGTAAATACAAGTCTCATCTTCAGTTTGACATGCTCCTATCTGAACAGACACTTGATCGCCTCTATAAAACTGGTAAAACCGCTGATCATTCTCAAAATTGGGCGCAATATTCTAAGGCATACACCTACCTTTTAATGGGAAAAGAAGCTAATCATCTTTCACTTGAACCAGCACTTAACGAAACTTTAAAAATACAATATGCAGAAATTGAAAGCTTAAGGGACCTAACTTTTATTCCACAAGCCCTCACCGCAATTACCCCAGGTAATTTTGTGGGTAATCCAATCTCATTGCATTTACCTATTCAAGCTTATTATGTTTTATCGATACTCGCACTAATTATTCTATTATCAGCTTGTCTAAATTATACGAATCTTTCAATTGCTCGGGTGATAACAAGAGCCAAAGAGATCGGTGTAAGAAAGGTAAATGGGGCTTCCAGAACCAACTTAATTTTACAATTCTTGACCGAATCTATTCTTACTTCGATGTTAGCCTTAGTCATGGCCAACATACTGTTATTCGTTATTCAACCGCTACTCAAAAATCTTTGGATCAATGAATTACTTAATTTTAATCTAGTAGCTAACTTCAAAGTTTTCTTTGCTTTCATACTCCTTGCATTGTTTGTAGGAATCATTGCTGGCTTATACCCTTCATTAGTGGTCTCACGTTTTGCTCCCTTAAAAGTCCTTAAAAAACTCACACAAGACAGGCCCAATAAATTAGGGTTTAGGGTAGTTCTTAATGTGATCCAATTAGGTTGTTCTTTATTTTTCATTATCACTTCTATCTTGATTAGCAGGCAGTTTACACACTTCAGTGAATTTGATTATGGTTTTCAGTCTGAAAATATTGTAAATATCTCTTTACAGGGAAATGATTACCAGTCAGTATTAAACGAAATGGAAAAAGTAACAGGTATCACAGATATTTCTTCTTGTGAGTTCATTCCAGCCTTACTTTACCGTCATGGGGCATCTATCAAACGTGATTTAAATGGAGGGGATATCAACGCAGAGAACATTAGTATTGATCCTAATTTCATACAAAATCTAGGCATAAAACTAATCGCTGGACAAACACTAAACAAACAAGTAACCAACACTGATGAGATCATTGTCAATGAATCGGCTATTCAAACATTAGGGTTTGTAGACCCTTCTGATGCAGTTGGTGAACAGGTATATGTCAATGGGAGCAACAAGCCTTCTTTGATTGTAGGTATTATTGAAAATTTTAATTTTGAATCCCCATTTATGGGTGCTGGAAAATCTCCATTAATACTTTATCACGACCCAACTATATTCAGTTATCTAAATGTTAAAATTTCTGCCACTAATTATGCCCAAACGTTAGCAAGAATGCAAAATACATGGGAAAATATAGATCCATACCATCCTTTTAAATACGAATTTTATGATGACCAACTAGTTAAAACTAATACTTGGTTGGGTGATTTGGTTGGTGTTATCAGTGTTATTTCTTTATTGGCAGTGATCATTTCATGCCTTGGCTTACTAGGAATGGCCATCTATACTACTGAAAGAAGAACCAAGGAAGTAGGCATCAGAAAAGTGTTAGGGGCATCTGGCAAACAGTTGATTTCAATGCTCAGTAGGTCATATTTAAAACTACTGCTCATCTCTATTTTTATTGCGGCTCCACTCAGCTATCTAGCTAACAACCTATGGCTAGACCAAATACCTAACAGGGTCGGTTTTGGCATTGGGACTATCCTCATGGGATCTCTTATTTTGTTAAGTATCGGATTGCTCACTATTGGTTCACAAATCATTTCAGTTTCTAAAAGAAACCCAGTAGACTCACTGAAGTATGAATAGAGCACCTCACCTCCTAATCTTTTCCTTCGGTTTTTCAGGTGGTTTTGCCATCTTGATTTGATTACCTCATAGAAGGTGAGCTTTTAGAATGTAATTAGGAATGGACTTGCAGAGCGTAGTTAACTAGGAATTAGAAAAGAATTAGGGATTAGGAATGAGTAATTAGATATTGTCGATGCCTAAATAAGGTTGACCGTTTTCACAACTTAACAATAGATGAAAACAGTAAAAAATTTACGAGGTCGCCGAAAGTTTTCCAAAGACTTTAAGCTTGACCGCATCAAGCAATTTGAATCGGGAGAACTTACCAT
>CALGOB010000253.1 GCA_937958005.1 uncultured Cyclobacteriaceae bacterium | reverse complement strand
ATTTTGAAGGGTTGGCACGGTACGCCGTCGCGGTGAGAATTTAGCAGTGTGCGAGACGGTCGGCCGCTGCCAGGTTTAGGGTGGGAGCTTTAAATTATTCGCCAGGCGACCCTGTTGATTTTTTTGGCGGCCGTCGCGCGGCCCTTATTTCATCAAGGAAATTTACTTGGATGCCAGTAATTTTTTACTGTAAAACAATGTTTTTTACCTCCTTAAAATCTTAATTTGACCAATAGTTGATTGATTAGCATAAATAGGGAGGTAAACCTATCTCTATTGAAATAAAACTATCAACCCATAGTTGTTTTACATTAACAGGCTCATTATTTGCCCTAATCACAATACATCTTTAACTTGTAAATGTTGATTGTGAGGACTCTACCAAGAGTTTGTGCAATCTATTGTCTACGAGGACAAAGTAGGATTAAAGTTAAAAGTTTATGTTTGCATACTTTGAAAAGTATATAATAGTCAACTCTAGTACTCATTTTATAAATGGTTATTTATCATAATGGTTTGAGGCTTAATGATAGATAACTTGTTGATCTCCCCCTCCATTTTGTTACATCAACCCCTCGCAATTCAAACCGAATGTTCTTAATTTGCGAGTATCAACAAAATGATTATATGAAAATTAAGTATTTACCTATTCTTTTAGTGCTCTTAACCTTTTGTGCTTCACCAAAAAAAGAAACGATCAATAAAATTGATAACAAGGCAGGTTCTCCTTATGAGGATAAAATAGAGGCATTAATTGCTAAAATGAGCCTTCAAGAGAAAATAGGACAAACTGCTCAAAGAGGGACATCATCTAGGGGAAAAGGCCTAAGTGAAGAGTTAAAACAAGCAGTAAGAGAAGGAAGAGTAGGTTCATTTCTTAACTTAAAAGGGAAAGCTAATGTTGCTGAACTTCAAAGGCTAGCTGTAGAGGAAAGTCCAAATGGAATACCCTTAATTTTTGCCCGTGATGTAATTCATGGATACAAAACAATATTCCCTATCCCACTAGGCCAAGCTGCAACATGGAATCCTAAAATTGTAGAAAGAGGCTCAAGAGTAGCGGCAATTGAGGCAACTTCTATGGGCATTAGATGGACTTTTGCCCCTATGTTAGATATTAGTAGAGATCCGCGCTGGGGAAGGATAGCTGAATCAGCGGGTGAAGACCCTTTTCTAACTTCAGAAATGGCCAAAGCCTATGTAAAGGGATTTCAAGGAGATAATCTAAATAGTCAAACAAGTTTGGCAGCATGCGGAAAACATTTTGTTGGATATGGAGCTGCTGAGGGGGGTAGAGATTATAATACTGCCATCATTCATGATCAATTATTACACAATGTATATCTCAAACCTTTTAAAGCAGCAAAAGAAGCAGGAATAGCAACTTACATGACTTCATTTAATGAATTAAATGGCATTCCTGCATCTGGTAATAAATACATTTTACAAGATGTTTTAAGGGATACATGGAATTTTGATGGATTTGTAGTCAGTGATTGGAATTCAATCACTGAGATGATTGCCCATGGCTATAGTGAAAACCCAAAAGCAGCTGCAAAATCAGCTGCTAATGCAGGGTTGGATATGGAAATGACCAGCCAAGCATATGACAATCATTTAGAAGAATTAATTAAGGAAGGGGCTGTAAGCATGGACCAGTTAGATGACATGGTTCGCAATATCTTAAGGATTAAATTTAAAATGGGTTTATTTGACACACCCTATTTTGATAAGAATCAAGACGTTTTATATAAAGAAGATCATTTAGTCTCTGCCAAAGAAGCTGCTGTACAAAGTATGGTTTTATTAAAAAATAGAGACGATGTATTACCTATAAATGAAGGTAGAAAAATTGCATTAATTGGGCCTTTAGCTGATGCACCGCACGAACAATTAGGTACATGGACTTTTGATGGTGAGAAAGAGCATACAGTTACTCCTCTTTCAACTTTAACCAAGCAATATGGTAAAAAGGTAACGTATGTAAAAGGGCTAGCAAATAGTAGAGATAACTCTTCCAAAGATTTCAAAAAGGCAATTAAAGCCGCAAAAAAATCAGATCTCATCGTATTTGTTGGTGGTGAGGAAGCGATTTTATCAGGCGAAGCTCATAGTAGAGCAAACATTAATTTACCTGGTGCTCAAGAAGAGCTTCTAACAGAGTTAGCTAAAACTGGCAAGCCAATTGTTTTGGTAATTATGGCAGGTAGACCGATTACTCTTGGCAATATTCTGGACAAAGTAGATGCTGTACTGTTTGCCTGGCATCCTGGTACCATGGGTGGTCCGGCTTTAGTAGAATTATTGTACGGCAAAGCTTCTCCCTCTGGCAGATTACCAGTAAGTTGGCCGAAGACTGTAGGACAAATACCTGTTCATTACAATCACAAGAGTACAGGAAGACCTGCTTCCAAGGAATCTTTTGTACACATTGATGATATTCCTGAGTTCGCTTGGCAAAGTTCGTTGGGAAATACTTCCCATTACCTGGATGCTGGCTTTTCTCCTCAATACCCATTTGGTTATGGGCTTACTTATTCAAAATTCAATTGTGAAGGATTAACACAATCTTCTAGTTCCTTATCAAATGGTGGGAAAATTGTTGTTACGGCCACTTTGAACAACATAGGAGACAGAAAAGCTACAGAGGTTGTTCAACTATATGTTCAAGATGAATTTGCCAGTATTACGAGGCCTGTTAAAGAATTAAAAGGTTTCAAAAGAATAACTTTAGAAGCAGGTAAATGCGAAAAAGTTACTTTTGAAATCAACAAAGAAGATTTGTCCTTTTATAATGCTGACGGAGAATGGGTTACAGAAGCTGGGTCATTTAAATTCTGGATAGGCCCTAATGCTATGGAAGGGCTTAGTGGGAGTTTTGAGGTTGAATAGAAGAGCAGATTCAATACTACAAAGAATTGTAAAGGGACCTGTGAAAGCAGGTCTTTTTTTATCTCTAAGAAATTGAAATAGATTGCTTTAACCCGAATGATGCAATAGACTTTTAAGAGAAAATCATAAATGGCTGTTAGATAGCTGCTTAAATTCTGATTTGCAACGCAGACATAGTCTCCATTATGGTGAGTACGAAATTAGGATTTAAGTGGCTAAATGACTGTTAGTTATGGTTTGCATCAA
>CALGOB010000252.1 GCA_937958005.1 uncultured Cyclobacteriaceae bacterium | reverse complement strand
CTGCCGACGCAGAAAGCCACTAATTTTAGGAATACCCAATTCTAGAGGGCCGCCGTGGAACGGTGTTTTTCAGGATCAGAAAAAAAATCTTCTTTATTTGATCAATAAGTGTCTTCTTGTTCATTTTCAGATTTAATCCCTAAGGGATATTAATTCCCCCGACTCTTGAGTCGATCATTAAATTATTGCCCATAGATACCCCGTACCCTTGGGTCGGGGTTGGTTCATTTGGATACCAGTAATTACTTATTACGCAAGGTCATGGTTTGTCATGAATAATGCAGGTTAAACCTCAAACTGAAACCCGAATGATGCAATAGAAATTTGATACAAACCATAACTAACAGTCATCTAGCCACTTAAATCCTAATTTCCTACTCATGATAATGGAGACTATGTCTGCGTTGCAAATCAGAATTTAAGCAGCTACCTAACAGCTATTTATGATTTTCTCTTAAAAGTCTAATGCATCATTCGGGTTGAATGACGGATTTCATTTTTTTGTATTTTTATCTATCATTTCAGGGTTGTATACACCTATCCCATAGTTGTTGCAGAATACTGTCAACAACTCTTACTGTACAATAAGTTCTCGAAACAAGTCTTGTTAAACAAAAGCTTCGTCTAAGCAAGGTCTTCTGCAAGAGACCTTGCTTTTTTTAAGTGCCTAAATCAAAAGATTTATTCATCTAACATTTGCTGTAAAATTTCCTGAGCAGCTTTTGCAATCACTGTACCTGGGCCAAAAACAAACTTGACACCAGCATTAAATAGATGATCATAATCTTTTCTGGGGATTACACCGCCTGCTATCACCTGAATATCATCTCGACCCAATTTCTTTAACTCATCCACCAGTAAAGGGAGTAGAGTTTTGTGGCCACCGGCCAAAGAGGAAGCACCAATCAGATGGACATCGTTTTCCGCAGCCTGCATGGCCACTTCTTCTGGGGTTTGGAAAAGTGGGCCTATGTCTACGTCAAACCCTATGTCAGCGAAACTAGTGGCAATTACTTTAGCCCCCCTGTCATGTCCATCTTGTCCCATTTTAGCAATAAGAATCCGAGGTCTTCTTCCGTCCTCCTCAGCAAATTGATCTGCTAGGTTAATTGCTTGAATAAAATCTTCATTCATTTTAATCTCTGATGAATAAACGCCTGAAATAGATTGTGTAGAAGCGATATGTCTACCAAAAACATCTTCCATTGCACTGGAAATTTCTCCTAGTGTTGCTCTTTCTCTTGCAGCATTTACTGCCAGTGTAAGTAAATTACCCTTACCTGTTTTTGCCGCAGTTTTGATGGCTTCTAAGCAAATACCAACCTGCTGACTGTTTCTGCTTGCCTTTATTTTTTTAAGACTATTAATCTGTTGCTCTCTTACTTTGTCATTGTCAACTTCTAGTGTTTCTAATTCAGTCTCTTCTTCAACTTGATATTTGTTAACACCAATAATTGTTTCTTGACTGCTATCTATTCTAGCTTGTTTTTTAGCTGCAGCTTCTTCTATTTTTAGTTTAGGATAGCCTTTTTCTATTGCTTTGGCCATTCCTCCCATTTCCTCTATTTCTTGAATCAGCGACCACGCTTTATTAGTCAATTCCTGTGTCAGGTATTCCACATAATATGACCCACCGAGTGGATCTACCACTTCTGTTATACCAGTTTTTTTCTGTAAGTGGATTTGCGTATTCCGGGCAATAGCAGCAGAAAAATCTGTAGGTAATGCAATGGCTTCATCAAGTGCATTAGTATGTAGTGATTGTGTATGACCAAGAGCAGCAGACATAGCTTCAATACTAGTCCTTGCAACATTATTGTAAGGGTCTTGTTCAGTTAAACTCCAGCCAGAAGTCTGGCTATGAGTCCTTAGAGCCATGGATTTTGGATTCTTAGGGTTAAACTGCTTGATGATTTTAGCCCAAAGCAGTCTACCAGCCCTCATTTTCGCCACTTCCATGAAATGATTCATTCCTATTCCCCAGAAAAAACTAAGTCTTGGAGCAAAATTGTCAATATCAATTCCTGCAGCTACACCAGTCTTTACATATTCTAAACCATCTGCAATGGTAAAAGCCAATTCAATGTCAGCGGTAGCTCCAGCTTCATGCATATGATATCCCGAGATACTGATGCTATTGAACTTAGGCATGTTATTGGAAGTGTATTTGAATATATCAGCGATTATTTTCATAGAGGGAAGGGGAGGGTAGATGTAAGTATTCCTCACCATAAATTCCTTTAAAATATCGTTTTGAATCGTACCTGAAAGCTTTTCACCAGAGACACCTTGTTCTTCAGCTGCTACTATGTAAAAAGCCATAATAGGAATTACAGCGCCATTCATAGTCATTGAAACAGACATTTGATCTAAGGGTATCTGATCAAATAAGATTTTCATGTCCTCTACAGAATCTATGGCTACACCCGCTTTTCCTACATCACCCATTACTCTTGGGTGATCACTGTCATATCCTCTGTGAGTAGCTAGGTCAAAGGCAACTGATAACCCTTTTTGTCCAGCAGCTAAATTCCTTCTGTAAAATGCGTTTGATTCTTCAGCAGTGGAAAAACCAGCATATTGCCTAATTGTCCATGGGCGGGAGGTATACATGGTTGAGTAGGGGCCTCTTAAATAAGGGGGAATTCCAGCTGTGAAATTTAAATGTTCGATTTCAAGTAAATCTTTTGCCGAAAAAATATTTTTAATTGGAATTCCTTCTGGACTTGCCCATTCGCTAGCATTAGTAGTTTGAGATTGCTTAGCTATTCTTCTATTAAATTTTGGTCTGTTACTCATTAGGCAATTCTTTCGTTTCTTTTAGTGTATCCACCTAAAGTTTCGATCTCAATAAATTTACCCCAACTTTCTTCAACAATCATTTCAGTTAAACTTGTTAGGTAATACGACCCTGCTACAGGATCCTTCACTTTGTCCAGTCTAGATTCTTCCCAAAGAAGGTTTGAGACATTTCTAGCAACCCTATTAGAAAACTCGGTCGAAGTATTTTGATGAGGCGTAACAATCAGTGCATCTGTACTACCGATAACAGCTGACATCGCCTGTGTGCTATTGGTCAGTAGATTGTCAAGCTCATCGGGGCTTGTAGTAGTTTCGCTTTGTATGAAAATGTGTGGAGATTCAAGAGAATAATAAGCTGCCATTTCGTTGAATAATATTCTAATCGCCCTTATCTTGGAAATTTCATAAAAATAGTGATCTATACACTGATTTGTCAAAACAATCCGATTAAACAGGTTTTGAATATTTCCTTCATCAGTTGCACTTACTATGTCAACAAATAGACTCATTAATTGCGCGATAGATGAAGGAATTGTTTCTGTATTTCTATCTGAAAGGACTAGTGATATATCCCTATAAGTAGCAAGATTTGAATCAGGAGAAATTTTACTGATAGATCCTGGTGCCTTTAAATTCCCAATAAAAGAGATATTGAAACTTCCACTCTCTTTACTTTTAGTGTAATTATTTAGGAAGTTTTTGACTGATTCCTCATTAAAACCTTCAAATCCAATATAACAGTAAGCAAGACTAATACCGTCTAATAATTTTGCCAGATCAATATCTTCTTTTTGACTGACAAATATAATTCCGTTACAGCCTGATTCTAAGGATTTGATTGCTAAGGAATTAGATCCTTTTTCATTAATAACGTAAACCTTTTCTGTAGTAAACCAAGCCTCAAACTCTCTTGTTGGAATTAAATGAGCAATAGAAGGAGTAAAATGATCTTCAATAGAGGTTTTTTCATAATATGGGAATTGAGTGATTTTAGGGCTTAAGTCTTTTTTATATTTATCTCTAGGGTCAATGCCTTTTAAATCAGCAGTGGCTTTTTTCAGCCACTTTTCATAGTTGATAGAATCAAATTCCTCAAAAAGTTTCATCATATGCTATTGAGTGGTTACATAGGAAGTAAAGATAGAGCATCTAGTAATATTTTCTGAATTTAATATTCAATTAATGTTGGGAGGTAAAAAAACTAATTGTACTTTTTTAATAAATTTTCAGGATTTAGCCAGCTAAATTGCAGATGAAAAGGATTTGGAAAAATCAAGTTTATTTTTATTTTTTTCTTTAGAAAAAATGCATCACTTTTGAAGCTCGCTCTTTAATTTTATTGAGTTTAAAATGTCTCTTTTATTGCTACTATAAACCACAAATGCATAGCAAAGTTTGGAGTAATTGTTTATTGCACATTAAGGAAGTAATTCCCGAGCAAAGTTTTAAAACTTGGTTCGCCCCTATTGTCCCTGTGCGCCTAGAAAATCAAGTCTTGACCATACAGGTACCAAGTCAATTTTTCTATGAATGGCTAGAAGAAAACTATGTCAATGTAATCAAAGAGGCTATTAAGAAAGAGCTTGGTGAATTTGGTAGATTGGAATACTCTGTTGTTATAGATAATGGAAATGCCAAAAATAAACCTACTACAGTTAATTTTAAAGGAAATACAAATACTGCTTCAGTTGGTAATGGAAAGGTGAGGGCTGGTTTTGATCAGTATAAAAGTCCTTTTGCTTTACCAGATGTAGAAGGAGAATACAAAAATTCCAATTTAAATATTCATAATAACTTCGATACCTATATCGAAGGAGATTGTAATCGGTTAGCAAGATCAGCAGGCTTTGCTGTGGCACAAAAACCTGGGGTGACATCTTTTAATCCATTAATGATTTATGGCGGTGTAGGTCTTGGGAAAACCCACTTGGTGCAAGCAATTGGCAATGAGATCAAGTTAAAGTTTGAGAAATTTGTCCTTTATGTGGCTTCTGAGAAATTTACTAACCAATTTATAGAAGCGCTTAAAAATAATAGCATTCAAGAATTTATTAATTTCTATCTGAATGTTGACGTGCTAATCATAGATGATGTGCAATTTTTGAGGGATAAAGAAAAAACGCAAGAAATTTTCTTTCATATATTCAATCACTTACATCAGAATGGGAAGCAAATTGTGATGACTTCTGATTGTGCCCCTAGAGATCTTAAAGGACTGCAAGAGCGATTAGTTTCTAGATTTAAGTGGGGATTGACAGCTGATATTCAGCAGCCAGACTTTGAGACAAGGATGGCTATTATCCAAAAGAAGATTCAGGCTGATGGAATTAGCATACCTCATCAAGTAATAGAATACCTAGCATATAGCGTAGATACAAATGTCCGTGAATTAGAAGGAGTTATTATTTCTTTGATTGCTCATGCGTCTCTTACTAAAAGAGATATAGACTTAGAGTTGGCCAAACAAATCCTTAAAAACATCATTCAGGATATTGAAACTGAGGTTGGTATTGATTATATTCAAAAAACTGTGTCAGAGTATTTCAAAGTAGATACTGAAGACATGAAAGCTAAAACTAGGAAGAAGGAAATAGTTATTGCTAGACAGGTGGCTATGTATTTTTCTAAAGACTATACGAATCACTCATTGAAATCAATCGGGTATCACTTTGGGGGAAGAGACCATAGTACGGTTATCCATGCTGTACAAGCAGTGAATGATATGATAGATATTGATGCGAAATTTAGAAATTCTGTAGAAGAACTTAGGAAAAAATTGAGAATTAAAACAATGGTTTAAGCGTTGTGTTTCTCTCGTGTTATCCTTTATTATATTCTATCATTTTTATGCTTTATTAGGAAACATCCTTTTATGCAGCTAGGCTCTATTTGAATTTAGCTCTGGTAAGTTTAAAGTAAGAAATTTTCGTTTCCTTCATTAAATTTCTTTTAACCTGTATTTAATGCCGCTTAGTCCTGACTTATTACTTTTTATAAAAAAAACTTCTAATAGAATAACTCTTGTATCATCTGATTATCCTTGAAGGTGATGTGTTAATTATTTCTATAATTAATAAAAATGAAGCACTTTATTTGAATAGGATTTTCATGAAAGCATAAATGCTTTAATTTGAGTATTTAGTATTTTTTGTCAGAATCTAGTATATTTGTTTTTGTTATCATTAGACAATAAGTTAAGCTATTTTAGATAATGAACCAACCCCGACCCAAGGGTACGGGGTATCTATGGGCAATAATTTAATGATCGACTCAAGAGTCGGGGAATTAATATCCCTTAGGGATTAAAATTGTGGTAATTTATTGAATTTGAAAATCCACCATCATTATGAGAAAATATAAATTGATAGTCTTGTCTATATTAGTTGTTTTCAGTAGCTCAAATATCTTAGCACAAAAACAGAAAAGAAAATCTGTACAATTCAATTACATTCAAAAACCTTTGATAAAAATACCTATTGATTGGTCTTATAATGTAAAGGTTTTTCAAAAAAATATTGAAGATTTAGAAAGTAGAAGAAAAGCATATCTTGGGAAATTAGAAAGGGCGGAAGAAAAGTATCAAGATAAATTAAAGGCTTATAGAGCATTAAGTGCTAGTGAGCGATTATTGACAAAAGAACCAAAGAAAAAAAATATAGCGGAATATTTTATAGGTGCAGATATCGATTTAGAATCTACTGCTGCTAGTTTGGGGGAAATCATCGGTTTTCGTAAGTCTAATTCCAGTGAATTTACTGTTCATGCTATTTTTGATGGTTTTAGTTATGTAGCATCTAATTTGCAAGCAACATCAGACAATACAGGCTATTTTTATTTGGTCGAGTATAAAAACCCGGTGTTATTAAAGCTGGTTGATAACACTGATATTGTCATACATGAAAAATCCTATAGTCAAGAAATTGAATCTTTTAAGACAAAAGTACAACCATCTAAAGCTGAAGCAGAAAAAGCGTGGAAGTCTAATAAAGTTTCTACTTTAAAGAGCATTGAATCAAAGAGTAATAACACACAGATGGAAAGGTTAACTGAGGAACTTAATTTTTTAATTGGTTATCCTAAAATTAAAACAGAGATTGATTTCTTTTCAGGTAAAGGAAAGAAAGTAGAATACCCTGAACTGGATATTGCATTGGAGAATACACAAAGGGGATTAATCAGTTTTTCTGATGATGAACAGCTTTCTGCAAATAGAATAATGGATGCTGTCAAAATATGGGAAGAGAAATTAAATGAAGGTGATTTAAGCAATAAAAAAGCTAAATTCAATAAGATTCTTGTATCAGCATTGCATTTAAATTTGGGTTTTTCGCACACCATTTTAGGAGATTTTGTTTCTGCAAAAGATCATCTGGCAGAGGTTGAAGTTTTAGGAGTTGCAAGATTTATTGATGATACGAAAAAATTAGAAGGATTTATTGAAGAGTTTGAGCAAAGAGGTAATTAAAATGCCTTTATGCTTGAAGTACTTAGTTTCAAAAAATAGTTTTATGCCTAATGAACCAACCCCGACCCAAGGGTGCGGGGTATCTATGGGCAATAATTTAATGATCGACTCAAGAGTCGGGGAATTAATATCCCTTAGGGATTAAACTTATTGAAAATACGCCGAAATACAATTATAATAATTAACAACTATGAAAAATTACATCTTACTATTGATTACCCTATTGCCACTTGTGTCTTTTGCCCAAAAAAAAGTAGCGGTAGTTTCAGCCTATTCTTTTTACATGGAAGAAGGTGGTGACTTGAACGAATTGGGTGAATTTATCTCTAAAGAAGGCATCTTAAAAGAAGTTTATGAGGGGAAGTTTGCTGAGTTAAAAAATAAGATTGGAGAGTTTTTGACTTTAACAGATGATGATCACTTAAACCAGGATTTTTATAAATATGTTCTGGACGAATATGAGCCATCGCCAAATAGCTTTGACTATACACCTGGTGCAGTTTATTTACCTGGAGATGATAAGCCTAAACTGGATTATAGAATAAGTGAGAAATTGGTCTTTGCTGTAGGAGATTATTTGGCAATTGGCAATTTCAAACCATTTAAGAATGATGAGGCCATCCAGACTATATATGAAAAAATTCCTGACGCTTCAGGGCAAATGTTTTTTCAGTTTTTCCCAAGTGCTAGTTTTTCGGGTACAGGTGGCTTTGGACAAGGAGAAGCTGCTGCTTTCATTACGCTAAGGTATGAAGTGATCAACAAGAAATTAAAAGCAGTTCTTAAATCCGGCCTTCTAGGTGTGGCTGGTAAGAGTACTTTGAAGATTCCTATTGGTGATGGAGAATTTGATAGAGAAACGGTGAAGAAAGCATATGAAGAGGCAATGGATGCCATTATATCAAAGATTGAAGGGAAAATAAAAAAGAAAGCATCGAAAATCAAATTGTAAATTTTTGATTAAGATGCTTAAAATTTGATAGAATCTAAAAAGTAAAGAGGTGTATATAGGTACACCTCTTTATTATTGATTTATATCTATGATTCAATCGAATTTTGATTGGGCCAAGGATTATACTTTTTGTTTTAGCTGTCATTAAAACCTATACTGATATCTGTTTCTTCTGCCTTGTTCTGTAATGACAGAAATGATTACATAGCCACTTAAATTTTCTAGAATTTCTTCAAATTCTTCTGGGCTCTCTATAGGCGCATTGTTTACCGCTGTAATCAAGTAATTTTTGGGTATATCTAGTTGTTTGAATAGTCCATCCTTTTCAACTTCTATTACCTTAATGCCAGATTTTATTCCATAAAGATCTCTTTCTACTTTAGGAGCAACGGCTAATTTAACTTTCAGTTTTTCAGAATAGTAACTGTTATCTTTGAGTAAAGTTGTAGTTCCTTCCTTGTTAGTGAGTGTTACTGACTTTTTAATCGTTTTTCCCTCTCTGTCTATTGTGATTTCTAGAACATCTCCGGGATAGCTGTTCCCTATAATTTCTTCTAAATAACCCTTATGGACAATTTTGGTTCCATTTACCTCTTTGATAATATCACCCTTTTGGATTCCAGCTTTTTCAGCAGATCCACCATCTTGAGCATAAGCTACTATCACGCCAGAAAGATCTTTGATTTCTAGTTTGTGTGCTAGTTTGCTATCTATGTCAATGTAGTCCGCACCAATGAAAGATTTCTGTACTTGACCATATGTTTTAATGTCATTAAATACTTTTTTGACTATGTCAACAGGGACTGCAAAACCATAACCAGCATAAGATCCAGTTCTTGATAATATAGCGGTGTTGATACCTATGAGTTCCCCGTCTATGTTTACAAGAGCACCACCACTGTTACCAGGATTGATGGCTGCATCAGTCTGAATAAAAGATTCTATTGGGAATTTGTCTTTCAAAAGATTGATATTCCTTCCTTTTGCGCTTACGATTCCAGCAGTTACAGTGCTTTCCAAGTTGAATGGATTTCCTACTGCTAATACCCATTCACCAACTTTCACATCACTTGAATTCCCAATATTGATTTTAGGTAGGTTTTTTGTATCAACTTTAATAACTGCTATATCTGTGGAGGGATCAGTGCCTACTAAAACCCCGTCATAAGAGTTTTTCCCATGTATTACCTTGATAACGTCTGCCCCTTCTATGACATGATTGTTAGTGACAATATATCCATCGTTTGTCATAATCACTCCAGAACCACTTCCGGCTTGTGTTTGAGATCTAGGCTCAAAAAACCAGTTCATCCAGCTTCCTCCACGGTATTCTACTTCACTTGATGTCTGAATAAATACAACACTTGATGTACTCGCTGAAGAAGCCTCAGAAAAATCATCGAGAAGCCTCACATTTTCAGGAATTAATTCTTTTCTTTCAATAGGTGTTGATGATCTTACAATGGGTAGATCAACTTCTTTATTGCTGATCATTGAAAATTGGCTTACAGGATTATTGATTTTAGGCATGGATAGGAAAAAGAAACCGGCTCCCACAAAACCAAAGACTAAACCAAAAATGGAACTAATAAATATATTCTTCATGTATCAACTTCAATGTTATTGTTTAAAATAACGTCTTTTGAATAAAAGAGTCGTGTTAGAAATGTTAAAAAATGTCAAAACTGAAAAATCATATCGATAGAATTGATTCGACCCGCATTTCAATACTTGGGCAAAGTAACAAAAAGGGGCTAACTTGTTACTAGTAGTCATGTCAAAGCCTATGAATATATAATGGTAAGGTTATCCCTACACGCATTTTGGGTGAGATGTCTGATGATAGGTTAGAATGAACCAACCCTGACCCAGTGCCTCTGCTGAGAAAGCTACTGCCCTCGCAGAAGGGTACGGGGTATCTATGGGCAATAATTTAATGATCGACTCAAGAGAGTCGGGGTGCCCGGCCAGGGGAATTAATATCCCTTAGGGATTAAATTTCTAATATATGTTAAAAAACGAGCTGTTTATCATTTCAATTACCAATTGATTCTTTTGTTTAACATCCTATAAGAATAAGATTAATCCATCTCGTTTGATTGCTTCATTAGGAATTGCTACAATCATTAATTTTCTTTGCGACTTACTATAATCAAATGGGTATTAGATCAATCCTTAGTAAGCCCTTAGCGGCTTTTATTGTTAGAAAACAGAAAAAATGGTCATTAAATCCAAAGGAGACACAAGACGGTGTTTTAAAGGAAATTGTTAGTGAGGCAGCTGATACAAAGTTTGGGAAAGATCATCAGTTTAATGAAATTAATGATTATGATGATTTCAAAAAGAAGGTACCCATTAGAACGTATGAAGAGCTAAAACCCTACATAGAGTTAATGTTGGAAGGAGAAGAAAGTATTCTTTGGCCTGGGAAACCAGCTTATTTTGCAAAAACTAGTGGGACAACTTCAGGGACAAAATACATTCCTGTGACAAAAGCGTCAATCCCAAATCACATTAATAGTGCAAGGGATGCTTTACTTACTTATGTCCATGAGACAGGAAACGCTAAGTTTTTAGATGGAAAACTCATTTTTTTAAGTGGAAGTCCTACGTTGAGTAAAACCGCTGGGGTTCATACCGGTAGATTGTCAGGAATTGTAAATCATCATGTTCCACAGTACTTGAGAACAAATCAAATGCCCTCTTATGAAACTAATTGTATTGAAGATTGGGAAAGAAAAGTGGATCAGATTGTTAAAGAAACAAAAGATGAGGACCTTTCTCTTATATCAGGTATCCCTCCTTGGGTTCAAATGTATTTTGATAAATTGATTGAACAAAAAGGAAACAAGATAAAAGATATTTTCCCTAATTTTTCACTGTTCGTTTATGGAGGAGTGAATTTTGATCCTTATAAGAAAAAATTATATGAAGCCATAGGTAAAGAAGTGGATTCTATCGAAACATATCCTGCTTCTGAGGGGTTTATTGCTTATCAAGATAAACAAGAAGAGAAAGGGCTTTTGATTTTACTTAACTCTGGTATTTTCTTTGAATTTATTCCTGCTGAAGAATATTTTGATGAAAATCCGACAAGGTTAAAAATAGATCAGGTTTCATTGAATGTAAATTATGCTTTGATTATCAATAGCAACGCTGGGCTTTGGGGATATTCAATAGGAGATACTGTCAAGTTTGTAAGTAAAACGCCCTATAAACTGTTAGTAACTGGAAGGATTAAGCATTTTATTTCTGCTTTTGGTGAACATGTGATTGGTGAGGAAGTGGAAAGAGCTATGGATAAAACTATTGAAAAATTCCCTGAGGTAAATTTAGTAGAATTTACGGTAGCTCCACAAGTAAATCCTCATATTGGGCTGCCATTGCATGAGTGGTATATAGAGTTTAATGACTTTCCAAGTGATATGAGTGCCTTTGAGAAAGAATTAAATACTAACTTGCAGACATTAAATACATACTATGATGATTTAATTACTGGTAATGTATTGACTGGCTTGAAAATAATTAGTTTAGAAAAAGATGCTTTTATTAATTATATGAAGTCGATTGGGAAACTGGGTGGGCAGAATAAAGTACCAAGACTATCCAATGATCGGAAGATTGCGGATAAATTGGCTAAATACGAAATATCGTCTTAAAGGGTAATCACATTGAAGAAAATAGCCATATTAGGATCTACAGGATCTATTGGAACTCAAACATTAGAAGTAGTAAGAGAGCATAATGAGCAGTTTGAAGTAGAGGTACTTACGGCAAACAATAATGCCGAACTATTGATCAAGCAAGCTTTAGAGTTTAAGCCTAATACGGTGGTGATTACCAATGAAGAACACTACGATTTAGTTCAAGATGCCTTATCGAAAGAAGATATTAAAGTATTTGCAGGCCCTAATGCCCTAACACATGTGGTACAATACGATGAGGTGGAAATTGTTCTAACTGCTTTGGTTGGCTATTCTGGTCTTTTGCCTACGATTAAGGCAATAGAGGCTGGAAAAAATATTGCCTTAGCAAATAAAGAGACCTTAGTAGTAGCTGGAGAAATAATTACAGCACTAGCACAAGAAAAAGGAGTTAATATCTACCCTGTTGATTCAGAACATTCTGCCATCTTCCAATGCCTAACAGGAGAATTTCAGAACCCAATAGAAAAAATTATATTGACTGCTTCAGGCGGGCCATTTAGAGGGAAGAATAAAGATTTTTTGAAGCATGTGACTAAAAAAGATGCATTGAAACACCCTAATTGGGAAATGGGTGCTAAGATTACGATCGATTCCGCTTCAATGATGAATAAAGGACTTGAGGTAATAGAAGCAAAGTGGTTGTTTGGCCTTAGGAATGATCAAATAGAAGTGATAGTGCATCCTCAATCCATTATACATAGTATGGTGCAGTTTGAAGATGGGTCAATGAAAGCACAGATGGGACTTCCAGATATGAAGCTTCCTATTCAATATGCGATGGGGTATCCAAAAAGACTTAAATCTTCTTACCCAAGGTTTAACTTTATTGACTACCCTGCGTTAACATTTGAGCAACCTGACTTAGAGACTTTCAGGAATTTGCAATTGGCTTATGATGCCATGAAGAAAGGAGGGAATCAACCTTGTATTTTAAATGCAGCAAATGAGGTGGCAGTAGATGAATTTTTACAAGAAAGAATAGGTTTTTTGGGAATATCGGAGGTAGTTGAAAAATGTTTAGATAAATTGCCGCTGATTTTAAACCCTCAGTATGAGGACCTTGTAAATACGGATATAGAAACAAGAATAAAAGCAAAAGAAATCATAAAAGAATGGGAGTGATCATTATGGCAGGACAGTTAATACTGGCACTGTCTATATTAGTAGGCCTTCACGAGTTGGGGCATTTAGTGGCTGCAAAAGCCTTTGGGATGAGGGTGGAGAAATATTCTATTGGCTTTCCTCCTAAAATTTGGGGCTTTCAATATGGAGAAACAGAATACTCACTAGGAGCAATCCCTTTGGGTGGTTTTGTGAAAATATCTGGAATGATTGACGAGTCTTTAGATACCAAGCAGCTAAATGAAGAACCCGAACCATGGGAATTTAGGGCAAAACCCGCTTGGCAGCGCTTGATTGTAATGCTTGGAGGTATTATTGTCAATGTAATTACTGGTATGATTATTTTTATTGCCCTTACCTTTTTTGTGGGTGAAAATTACATTTCTAAAGATGAAGTTAACAAGCATGGTATAGTTGCTTATCCTTTAGGTAAAGAAATTGGATTTGAGACTGGAGATAAAATTTTGAAAGTCAATGGTGAGGATTTTGAGCGATTTTCTAAAATTACTAGTCCAGAAGTCTTACTAAGTGATAATGGGAGTTATACTATAGAAAGGGCTGGGAAACAGATGGAAATTAAAATCCCAAAGGAGTTTCTGGATAAGTTCACAGATAACCGAGAAGGATATATAAGTTACAGATTTGAATTTGAAGTGGGTAGAATAGGGAAAGATACACCTGCAGAAAAGTCGGACTTAAAAGTCGGAGATAAAATCATAGCTTATAATGGGCAATCATTTAAGTACTTCGATGAGTTGAGAGAACTTTTGATGTCGTCTAAAGAAACTACTGTCAATTTGAAAGTAATTAGAGATGGTGAAGAACTAAATATTGTATCTGGAGTTACTGAAGATAGAACGATTGGGTTTAATCCCAGTGCGTTAATTGAGACATCTCACGTAGATTTTTCTTTTGGCGAATCCCTAACCAGAGGATCAGGGAGAGCATTTGAAGTAGTATGGACAAATATTAAGGCTTTTAAAAAGATCTTTAAAGGAGAAGTGTCTGCTTCTAAATCATTGAGTGGGCCTATTGGAATTGCAAGGATCTTTGGAAATGACTTTGACTGGGCGAAGTTTTGGAGTATTACAGGTTTGCTTTCTATGGTGCTTGCCTTCATGAATCTGCTACCTATTCCAGCATTGGATGGAGGACATGTAGTTTTCTTGACCTATGAAATAGTATCAGGGAAGAAACCTTCAGACAAATTCTTAGAGAATGCACAGAAAGTAGGGATGATATTATTGCTAGGCTTGATGGTATTTGCTTTTGGTAATGATATTTACAAAGAGGTTATCAGATATTTTTCGGAGTAACTCTTTGCGATAGGAAATTTAAAAACCCTGACAGAATGTTTCTCTCAGGGTTTTTTGTTTGATTCCGTTAAGAAAAAAATGATAGTGAGAGAATAACTAAAAACCTACTAGATTTATAAAATTTCCTCACTGAACCCGCATTTCATGATAAACCACGACCTTATTTAGCAAGTAACTTGGTATTACGCTTTGTTTTTACTTTTCTATTCAGCTCATGTAGATCCTGTTTTGTGAGAAGAAGGTAAATGTTGAATTAAAGGCTGTCATTTAGACACTAGATAGCGTCTATCTGAATTTAACTTTGACATAAAAACATAACTATTTCACAAGGAATAAAACAAAATGAGCTTTCAAAGACCAATTAGAGCTTATTTTCACAATAAGTATTGCACTGATTTTAAACCCGAATGATGCATTAGACTTTTAAGAGAAAATCATAAATGGCTGTTAGATAGCTGCTTAAATTCTGATTTGCAACGCAGACATAGTCTCCATTATGGTGAGTAGGAAATTAGGATTTAAGTGGCTAGATGACT
>CALGOB010000251.1 GCA_937958005.1 uncultured Cyclobacteriaceae bacterium | reverse complement strand
ATAGCTCCTATAAAAGAGGAAGCACAACCCGCATAATCACTTAAAATCATTAAAAAAAGACTGACTTAAATATTTAAGTCAGTCTTTTTTTAATGATTTTAAGTGATTATGCGGGTTGTGCTTCCTCTTTTATAGGAGCTATTTTGAAAGATTTTCTTTCTTTATAACCACAATATCCACACTGATAGTACTTCATCAGCTCACCTTCTTCCTCATTAGTAGGAGATTGGATAATTTCTTCTCTTTCAACCTTAAGTGTTTGGTAATTACATTCAGAGCACTGAAGCGCATGTAAACGTCCGTTATACTTTTCAATTTTAGTATAACCACTTACTTCATCAATCCAAACATCGTAATCTACCGAGAAAGCATCTTCTTCAGCTTGCATTCCTTCATCAAGATATACATCTTCTTCCTCTTCACTTAATAATTTCATTTTTCTACCATCAGGGGAAATTCTAGGAGCATATCTCAGTTTCTTTAAACGTTTCTCGATAAAGAATGGGTAATAGAATTTCAAAACGTTTTGAACCACAACTCCGACGATGATTCCCAACATGATCCCTACAAATACTCTAACGAAAAACCACAACCAGATGGAATTCTCGGCAATGGTATTAGAATATAAAGCACCTCCAATGATAATCAACAAGACACTATACCATAAATAGTTGATTTCATGCATGTTGATGTAATCATATTTGGTTTTAAAGTCTTTTGTAACCAGAAGTTTAATAAAATGACCTAGGATAATTAGTATCCCAAATGCAGTAATACCTATGGCAGCATATAAACCGTATTCATTCCATTTAGCTAGTAAATCTGGTTCTATTCTTTGCATAGCAATTAAATTGTTAGTTAAGCAGTAAGTCGGTATGTTAAATATTACTACAAATATACTCAAAATGGAAACAAAATATAATTTTTTTAAGAAAAATACTGCTAGACGGATGATTTACATATGATAATGAGACTTAAGAGTCTTTTTATAGGCTGTTCATAACCTTTTTTACCTAGTAAAGTAAAATTATACTTAGCCAAAGAAAGGTATATTAAACAGCTGATGGATCAATGGAAATTAAAATATCTACACATTTGATAATGATTGGGGCTAGTATTTTTAAAAAAAGTACCAGATAGAGTAAAAGAAATTTGCAATTTTTGATAGGAAATTGAGAATTATCCATGAGTTTTGCCAACTAAATCAAGAGTGCCAGTGTCATAAGGTTGGCTTTGTTGGTTGAGATATTAACCGGGTTATGCAACACAGATAACTATAATTAGGAAAATCATTTAATTAATTTATTTTACAATTATGAAATTTAAAGGACTTATTAACAAATTAATGCTAGTTGGTGTACTCTCATCATTTGTGTTTTTATACAGTTGTGGAGAAGATGATCCAGAAGTGCCAACAGCTGCACTTCCAACACTTACTATTACTACTACTCCTGCCTCTGCAGCTACAAATGCTGAAGGAACAATGATTTCTGTAGAGCAAGGTACTGCTTTAGGTATTGATATTGTTGTAACTGCACCAGGTGGATTCAATGCGTTTCGTACTGAAGGTTTAGGAAGTGATCTTGATTTAAGCAGAGATGCACTAGATGTGTCTGCTGGAACTACTCTAGTGGAGATTCCTACCATCAATTTTAATACTGAAATGGCTGGAGAATTTTCTTTTGACATTTTAGCGGTTGATGATATTGGAACTGGTCAAGTTGGAAGGGAAACTATTAATATCATAATTACTCCTCCTGCTAGTCCAATGGCTAGAACTCAAACAACTACTTTAATAGCTCCTCCGTTAGGTAATGAAATGTCAGAAACATTCTATTCTGTTTCTGAAAATAGAACTTACACTTTAATGGAGGTAGATGATGCGGCTACTGCTGTTTCTGAGAACATTGATTTTGGGTATTTTTACGGTAATGAAGCTAACTTAGTTTCTCCTTCTATCTATGTGTCTTTTACTGGGCTAGGATCTACTGTTTATGGAAATTCAAATGATGGTTTACCTGCTTGGACACGTAGAAATGAAACTAGAATGGTATTAACTACTTTAACTAATACTTCTGAAATTACAACTGTTGCTGATGTAACTGCTGCAGTAGATGGTATTACTTTTGACGATGAAGAATTGGTTGTTGAAGGTTTAGAAGTAGGGCAGGTTTATGCATTCAGAACTCAAGAAGGTACCGTAGGTTTATTTACAGTTACTACTTTGATGGGTGGGAATGGAAATGCTGAAGGCACTGGCATTACTTTAGATATCATCTTAGCTTCAGGAATATAAGAATTTCAGAGTATGAATTTAATTAATTAATTCGTATTTTAACATAAAGAAAGACTGTTTCAATTCGTGGAACAGTCTTTTTTTATTCAGAACCCCACTCGGGTGCTTTTACAAAGCGTTCGTATCTATTAGGTATTTGTAATGTCCATTTTGTTGATTATACTAGATTTATGGATATTTCGTATTTGTTGTGTATTCGTAATGCCCTTTCTGTCTACTTGGATTCGAAATAATTATTTATGTTCTAGCATTTCAAATGCATCGGTAAATGGTATGCTTTGCAAAAGCGCACCAGAGTTACCAGAACTAATTGAATTCCTCATGACCTTAAGGAACCTGTAAAATAGCAATGTAATTTGAAATATTTTCTGTTACTTAGGTCCTATGAAAAATTGCCTTATCCTGATCCTGTTAATGTTAGCAGTAACTAGTTTACCTGCCCAGACTCTTAACAGTACCGAAATTCTTAACAAATCAATACAATATCATGACCCCAATGATCAGTGGCCAACCTTCAACTATCAATTATTTTTTGATCAGGAGCTAGCAAATGGGGAGCGTTCAAAAGAGGAGGTAATCATTAATAATCAAAAGAGTTACTTTACTGTGATGCGTCAGAAAGATGGGACAAATGCTGGAACCTTGTTAGATTCATGTTTTAATGTTGGGACGAAAAAGATAGATTGTAGCCGAATTAAATTATTTAGAAACTACTATTCCTATTTATGGGGGTTGCCAATGAAATTAAAGGATCCAGGGACTCCATTGGAAAAAGAAGTGAGAAAAGGGGATTTTGATGGAAATGAATGTTACATCTTAAGGGTGCCTTATGAAAAGGATACTTGGTATTTTTACATAGATCAGCAAAACTATTCTTTAAGGGGATATGAGTTCTTTAAAGATGAAGAGAAGGGAATAGGTGAACGGATATACCTCAGTGAGGAGTTTTCATTAGAGGGGATGAAAATACCAAACGGCAGGAAATGGTACAATACCCACGATGATAAAAAATATTTAGCTACTGATGTATTGGTTGGTTTTGAGCTTTTAAAATAGAAGATCCTTTCAGTATAGTTTATCAGGGTCATTTGCAAACCGTCTGTTTCTATTGGGTATTTGCAATGCCCATTTTGCTGATTGCTTTTTACTTTTCGATACCTTTTCATATACTCGTGCATTACAAATTCATTTGGAAAATGGAACGTATTGCACAAGCGTACCATAAGTGCCTTTGAGGAATGCGTGTAAATGATTTTTTTATATTCGTTATTTCTCTCCTTCAAACCATGCTTTAAAGGCAGAGACTTTTTCTCTACTTACTACTATTTCGTGCGTGGCTAAATTGTGAATAGCTATTTTTAATCGACTATTACTGTAGACTACTACATCAGTAATTGCTTCTATATTAACTATATAGGTTCTGTTTACTCTATAAAAAGAAGTAGGGGGTAACAATTCCACTAAAGCTTCCAATTTGTATTCTATAATATAACGTTTCCCTTCTTTGGTTACTAAATACACCGTACGGCCTTCTGCATAAAATACGGCCGTTTCTTCTGTTTTAAGAGATTGAATATGATCACCAACTTTCACCATAAAGCGATCTTTTTCCTTTTTATGGGAAGAATTTTTAGCTAATTCTTGGGGAGAATTCAATTGCTCTGCAACAGCATTTACTTGATCAAGCCCCATTAACTGATTTTTAAGGACATCAATTTTTTTCATAGCTGTGGAGAGAGAGACAAATGTAATAGGTTTTAAAAGGTAAGCTATTCCATTTACTTGAAAGGCATCTATCGCAAACTCGTCATAGGCAGTAGCAAAAATCACAGGGCATTTAATGGGGGTGCCTGTAGCTGCGACCAGGTTAAATATTTCGAAACTTAACCCATCAGTTAATTGTACATCCATAAAAATGAGGTCTACTGAGGATTGATTCTCAATTAACCAAGCAGATGCATCAGCAACACTTCTTAAAGAAATAATAATTTCAATATTGGCATCATATTTCTGAAGATAACGAGTTAATTTTTCAACTGCAGGTAATTCGTCTTCTACTATTGCTATTTTCATGTCAGGTTAAAATTAGTTTGCGATTTGAGTATTTGGAATTGTTGGTATATAAACATTACGCCAATTGTTTTCTTCTTCAAGCGTTAGGCTTCGATCAGTATATAATTGATATTTGACATTTATTTTATCAACTAGATCGTAAGGAAACTTTAACCCAATCTGATCATATATTTCACTTACTAGAACGAGCCTTTCATTTTCTTCCTTAATGATCAACTCCATCCTCAATTGGTTTGACCTGATACTTGATTTGATTAGTGCCTCTGTCAGTTGGAGTAAGATACCGGGCAGAATCAAATTTTTTGAGGAGGTTTGGTTATTAATGTCAACGTGACGGTATGGTAAATGCTCATAAAGTGTAGTTAATTGGGACAAGGCTTCAATTTCTTCTTCAATAGTTACTAATTCTTTTCCTCGTTTTCCTAAGGTATAGCGATAGACCATGGCTAAGTTATCTACAATTTCATCTGCAGTGTCAATATAAGATTGGTTAGCAGACTCTGTAGCGTATTTTCTATCCAATTTTATCTGGACTAGGAGGGCATCCAATCCCTCAAAAAGTAGTTCGGGGTTTATGCCTTGGATAAACTGGACATAATCTTCTTTAATAGATTCTTTTTTTTCTAGCTCTACTGTGATTTTCTGGGTATTGATCAGATTCAATAATTGATGGCTTAAAAAAAGTGTTATATAAATGATGGTAAAAGTAGCAAATATGATGTTGTATTCTACCAATTCCGATGAAGTAGGCGTAAACCCTAATAAAAGATCATAGTAATAATACAAAGAGAGGGAGACTAAAAAAATGGTAAAAAGGAGACTGGTTATCAGCTGTAAACCAATTTTTAGTATGAATAAGGTTAGCTTATTGCGCTTTGCCAATAACAGAAGTATCAGCCTAACACCTTCTTGTATCGCCATTGAAAGCCCGATGCAAAAATACAGCTCTTCTCCTAAGAACTGGTCTTCCATTTGAATCACATTATTATTTAATAATAGGATCAATACATAAATTAAACTACCACTAAACAATGGACTGATTAATCTGAAGGTGTTTTGGTGAATGAAAAGTTTGTTCATCTGATAATGGGTAGTTTAACAGTGAAATGATCATTTTCATGTACATCAATTTCTTTTCCAATTAAAAGTTTATAACGGGCATTGATGTTTTTTAACCCAATCTGATGAGAAGTGACCTTTTGGTTTTTAGTAGTGATGTTATTTTTTACTAGTAAGTAATCTTTTTCATTTTTGATAGATATCGTTAAAATATCTTCTTTGTTTATTTGATTATGCTTTACAGCATTTTCAATTAACATTTGAAGCGTGACAGGAGGTATTTTACTGGACAAAACTTCTGAAGATAAATTATAAGATAGTTGTACCTGATCTCCCATCCTGGTTTTTAACAAATGATGATAAGACACGGCAAATTCTAATTCGTTTTGCAAGGTAACCAAGGTTTGTTGGTGACTTTTCATCAGGTACTGATAATTATGGCCGAGTTTCCTTACAAATTTTTCTGCATCCTCCTCTTTTTTATAAATCAATGAAGAGACCGCATTAAGGCTATTAAATAGGAAGTGTGGACCCAGTTGAGATTTAAGGGCTTTTAATTGTAAGTCAATTTGCTTGCGCTCTTGTTTGATAGTTTCTACTTGAGTAATAGCAAATTGTTTGTAGGAATATCTTGCGAAATAAATGATGGTATGAATTAAAGAAAAAATCACCGCCAATATAGAAACTTTGGTGAGTAATTCATTATCATCTTGGTCAGACGATAAAGGGGCTGCTGGAGTTAATTCTATTGATTGAATATCGCTTTTAAACGTTGAAGGAAAAAAATTAAACATTAACATGGCCGTACCAGTAATGAGCAGGGAACAAATGACAATACCGGCTAGCATTCTGCTGCCCGTAAAGTGTTGCCAAGATAGAATCTTGTCTAGTTTATGGGAGATCAAGTCGAAGCATATTAGGATAACTGAACCTAAAACCGCAAATCCAACTTGGTTTTGTGCCTGTAAGAGTAGATATTCTTCTCCATAGGATAGATAATGTAGCATCATAAGGCCAGAAATGGCACCAATGCCGATTAGTATAATGTATCTGTTTAACAATAGTTTACTGATCTTTTTGAGGGATTCCTTCATGCTATCAAACTACATAGATTAAAAAGATCACTTTTAGGGCCATTGTCGTATTCTTATCCTGCTTTCAAGATATGCAATGTTCATCCTTTTTACAAAAACGCCCAAGAGACCCAATAGGGTTCTTGGAAGTTTTGAGGATAATTGTTACTGAGTTTTTGACCTATTTACTATGTAGCATCCTTCTAAGAAGGACATTTGAGTGTTTTTATCTGTCGATTGCTTTCATGGCTTTGCCAAAATAGGTGTCTGAATCGATAGACCTGGCTATTTCTTTATATTTATCTTGAGCTTTGGATCCAGATTGCTTGACAAGTGGAGCAAGGTCAACCAAAATGTCAGCCAAATAAAAATCTGAATCTATGTCTTCCGCTAATTCTAAAATTTCTATTAATTGACTTTCGGATAAGTCTTTTTCATTAGCTAACTTTTCTAAAATCTCCTTCAAATAAAAGTCTGAGTCTATGGAAGAGACTGAATTCAAAAATAAAGTTATGGCATTATCATCTAACTCCTGGGTTTTTAGTACTTCCTCAAGCACTTCTTTTAGGTAATAACTAGACTCAATAGACTCATTGATACTCTCTAATACAATAGATAAGTTTTGATTATCCAAATCATGTTTATTTAATACTTTAAACATGATTTCTTTGCTGAAGTGATCTGAATCTATTTCATCAATACTGACCAGTAATTTTTTGAAAGTATTTTTTTCTAAGTTCTTTTCTTCAAGGATCTCTTTGAAAATGCTGGCTCGGTAGTAATCAGAATCAATTTCATCAGCTGCTACTAGAATTCTACTGACATTTTGCTCCGTAATGTCCTGTACCTTGAGTACGTCGTTTAGGATGGAGGAAATATAATAGTCAGAGTCTAAGTCTGCACTTTCTTCGATGATTGAAAAGAGTTGATCATTATCTATTTCCCCATCATTAACTAGTATTTTTAAAATAGATGCTTTGTAATAATCAGAATCTACTTCCTCAGATGCTTTGATGAAGGCATCAGTTGTTTCTGGATCTTTTAAGAAAGATTTACTGTTTTTCTTTAAAAAATCAGCTAAATAATAGTCCGAATCAATTTCATCTGAAGCGGCTCGTAAAACCTGCGCTTTCTCCTTTGACGAAAGATCATAAGAGGCTAAAACCTTTAAATAGGATACCGTAATGTGATCATTGTCTATGTCTTCCAGTTTTTCGATTGCCAGATCTACCCCTCCTTTTTGAAAATTTCGTTTAACCCGAGAAGATAGGCCTATTGTTGTATTTCTAGCAATATCTGGTAGTACTTCTGCCAACCATTTTCTGCCCTCAGGCTCAAAAGGGACTTTTTTTCTGCTTACATAGTATTCCTTGTTGAGTGTGTTGTTGCCTGTTGATTCAATAAAAACTTTACGTCTGTTTCCAAAAGCTGATTTACTTATTTCTATAAATCCTCCTCTTGAAATACTTCTGATGTCTTTATCGTCTTCTGTTAATTCAATTTCACCTTCATATTTTATTTTGTAATCACTGCGACCATTGTCAAAAACAATTCGGGTTCTTGAATTTCCATTATTATTAATGATAACTTTTCTACTAGCAGATGTTCTTTTTGAGTTTTGACCATAATTGACCTTGGGGTTCAGTGTAAGGATGATCGCTAAGATGATCCCTGCAATGAGTATGAGTTTATGTTTTTCCATCTTGAGTATAATTGTTTTGACAATTCAAAGATGATAAAAATTAAATCCTAAATAAAAGGCAATGTCATGAACTGTTAGATTTATGTATTGAATTGTATCAATAGGTCAAATTATCTATCAAATACCTTTTTAAGGTATATTGATAGGATCTTACAATAGAGAGAATACAAGATGTACATAAAGAAAATTAACTGGTTTCTGCATCCTTTAACTAAAGGTGGGTATAGGTTTCCTAAAGATAGTCACTGAATGGCAAGTGTTCATTTTAATCCCTAAGAGATATTAAAACAACCTGATTCACCTGCAGCTTCGGTCATCAAGGGTAGCTTCCCTGCAGTGACCCTGAGTACACGACCCATTTAGGTCGGGTTGGGTTCATTCTTGCTTGATGGGTTTGTAACTGAAACCTTCATCATTGGCACCTAAAACTGAAATCAGTATTTCTGTATCGGACAAAGGGTGATATTGTGTTTTTTTAGGGAAGTCATGTGCTTCGTTTTCAAAAGATAGATATTGTTTGATGTTTTTATTTAATTTGAATGAAATAGCCTTTCCTTGGTTTTGGTCAAGAACTTGGGCTTTGTAAATGATCGATTGGTTTTTATGACTAATCTTTAAGTATTCTAATTTGATTTCTTTGCCATTAGTTAGCTTGTAAACATAACCCATCATGGAATTATCAGTGCTGCTTTCCCAAAATTCGAAACGTTGTTTCCCTTCCACTTGCCAGGTACCTGCCAAGAAATCAACTCGTGAATTAATAGGATTTTGAAAATAAATCAATCCAAATTGGAAAAATAAGATGAAGGTGTTCATTAATGTCATGGGTTCTTAAATAGCTGTTAAATAATGACTAATATCTCTTTGTCTATAGGATTTTGCCTATTGAATAAGAGCAAACCTATAGGTATTTGATACTAAAGAATTGTAAAAAAACGACAGCCACTAATAGACCTTGCTGTAATTAATTTATTCAGGTGTACATTTCTGCTCTACAGCATGCCTTATAGCTTTTCTGTGAAGTCACATAGTTGATCATTAAATAGATTGTCATAGACACCCAGTAACTATTAGAGATTATCGCGACAAAATGATTATAGTTACTTTGTTTTCTTTTGGTTCAAATTCATCAAGCAAATGATTAGTAATTATGAATAAATAATTACATTGACAGTCTCTGAAAAGTAACGTATAGAAGGATTTTGATCCATACAAAACCTGTTGTGATAATCTTTATTAAGTTGTGAGAAACATTGAGGGTTTATAAAAAAAGGTTTGCCATGTTTTCATCGGAAAAACCATAAGCGGAAGGTTTTTCACCAGTAAATTCAGTGAAGTTTTTAATAAAGTGTGATTGATCATAAAAACCGCTGATGTAGGTTATTTGAGTCCAATTAATTTTCCCGCTTTTTACTTTTTCAAACAAGCTGCTAAGTCGAATGATTCGCCCATAAAACTTTACAGATAGACCAATGTCATTTTTGAAGTTTCTTTGAAGAGTACGTTCGTTGATGATCAATAAGTTAGCAATTTCACTAGCAGAAATATTTCCTTTTGAATGTATGATTTTCTCCGTAGCCTGCCGGACAAAGACTTTTTTGGAAGGTCTTTTTTCAATGAAGTCTGAAAAAAAACTTTCTATCATCAATCTCTTTTTTTCAAAAGGGGTTTTGAAAATTGCTATAGCGCTTACTGGAGCTAATATGGTTTGTATATTTTTTGGCAGAGAAATTACCTTATCGACTATTTTATCCATTTTAAAGTTAAATAATGCAGCAATGGCCCATGGTTGAAATTTGATGGCAAACATTCCTGTTTTTCCAGTGTTCTTTAAATGAATAAACTTACTTAACTGTCCAGCTAAAAGGTTATGCCCCTGTATTTTCCAATCATCATCTATTTTAATTTTATATGGATCTGCGTAATGAAAAATAATTTCAGGGTAACCATCAGGGATTATTTTTTCTTCACGGATAAGATCATCTCCTTCACTGTCTACCATCCAAAAGCTTTTGATGATGGAGGAAATTCCTGTAGTAGCAAATGCTTGTTTATAGATCATTTTATCCCTTTTGAAGTCATTGGTTTAGAGATCTCGCGTAATTAGGTGATTATAATCTTTAACTATTGTTGATAAAAAATGTACAGGTGGTTCGTTGCATTTAATACTTAGTAATTCCTCTAATTTGCTAGTGACAGCATCAATAGCTACTCTATTGTTAAAAACTTTATAGCTTTTAATGGACTCTTTGATAATGCCAATATCACTATCGGTTAAATTGATAGCTTCAGGATAGGTAACCACATAGGAATCATCATCATTGATAATATCTAATGGATTTCTATAGGCATGAGGTTTTTTATTCACTCTGATAACAGTAGTTCCAGCCATCATATCACCCAATCTTTGACCTTTGGTTGATATGGCAATGCTTAAAATAGGAACGATCCCATATAGGAAAACCATTCCTTCAACTATTCGGGAGGCCCACCTGATTAGGTAAGAACCAAGCGTGGGTTTACTGCCATCTAATTTAACTACCTTAATCCCCATACTCCTTTTGCCAATACTTTGCCCATTAAATGCAATCTCACTGACTAAATCATACAACATATAGGGGATTAAGATTAAAATGATGGAAAATGCGCCTAAAGTTTCTCCTTCAAAAAAGACAGAGAGCATGATAAACACGAAAAAAGCATAAGCTAAAACGATAAGGTAATCGATAATGAATGCGAGAATTCTGCTGCCCAACCCTGCTAATTCATAATCTATGGTTACATTTTGAGTGGTTTCTATATTGATTACAGCCATTTATTTTTTATTGAGATTAATCGATTATGCTTACCTTAGCTTAAAGATCACAAAGATAGACTTATTGTGATGCACAAAATTATCTACATTAGATTCAAAAATATACTTAATTTAAAAGGATGAGAAATTTTTTATTAATACTGTTGGTGTCTATAGTGCTATATAGTTGTGGGAATAATGTGGGACAAGAAGAAAAAAGGGAATTGTCTGCAGCTGAATTAAAAGTTAAAGCAAATGAATTAGCCAAGAAATTTATTATTGCTGATGGGCATGTAGATTTACCTTATAGAATGCAGGTAAAAGGATTTATGTTACAAAAACAGATAGAAAATGTCTCTGTAGAAACCAGTGGGAATTTTGATTATCCTAAGGCAGTTGCAGGTGGTTTAAATGCTCCATTTATGTCTATTTATATTCCAGCCTCTTATCAAGAAAAAGGAGGGGCAAAAGAGTTTGCTGATTCTTTAATTTCTATGACTGCTCAAGTAGCAACTACATACCCAAGTAAATTTGCTCTTGCCCATTCGCCTAAAGATATACGGCAGAATTTTGAAGACCGAAAAATTTCCCTTCCTATGGGAATGGAAAATGGAGCCCCTATAGAAAATGACTTGGAAAATGTGCAGTATTTTTATGATAGAGGGATTAGGTATGTTACGTTGACCCATTCGAAAGATAACCAGATATGTGACTCATCTTATGATACTGTAAATACTTGGAATGGACTGAGTGCATTTGGAGAGCAAGTAGTAGCAGAAATGAACAGAGTAGGGATTATGGTGGATATTTCTCATGTATCTGACAGTGCTTTTTATGATGTAATGAAAGTTACTAAAGCACCGGTCATTGCTTCTCATTCTTCGAGTAGGAAATTTACACCAGGTTTTCAGCGAAACATGAATGATGAGATGATCAAAGTGCTTGCTGAGAATGATGGGGTAATTCATATCAATTTTGGTTCCTCTTTTTTGTCAAAAGAATCACGTGATAAGTTCAACGAGATGAAAGCAGCTTTGGTGAATTTCAAAACAGAAAACGATTTGACAGAAGAAGATCAGAAATTTATTGACTTTAGAAAGGATTATATTGAAAAGAATAAACCTTTTGAAGATGTGAAAACTGCGGCAGATCACATAGATCATGTAGTGAAATTGGTAGGGATCAATCATGTAGGGTTTGGATCAGATTTTGATGGAGTGGGCGATTCATTGCCAGAAGGACTCAAAGATGTTTCTGAGTATCCTAATTTAATATTCGAATTGCTACAGAGGGGTTATTCAGATCAGGATATAGAGAAAATCTGTTATAAAAATACATTTAGAGTTTGGAATAAAGTGATAGAAGTTTCAGAGGAACTGAAGAGTAGTTAATAACCTATCAAATATTGAGTGGGGAGAGGAGAATAGATTAAAGGATAAAGGCAAAATATTTTAGACTTTTGAATTATGTTCGAGTTCCAGTTTCTAGAATAATAGTTCTTTACTTTACCTTAAACTCTAATACTTGTTTTGTGAAAATGATCTATAACTTTATTTGATTAGTAGAATTTAATCCCTAAGGGATATTAATTCCCGGACTCTTGAGTCGATCATTAAATTATTGCCCATAGATACCCCGTACCCTTGGGTCGGGGTTGATTCATTTAAATAACGATCAACTTATTACAGAAATAGACATATAGCAACAATCTATTCTGTAATAGAGGAGTAGATTGATTTAAAAAACAACATACTTAGATAAAAGAATATAATCAAAGAAAGCTATATGAAGCTTGCCTTGTGCTATATAGCAATCCGTACTACCTAATTCTTCTTTTTTCTTTTTCTTTTTAAATCTCCATTTTTTATGGATTTGATAAACTTACTCCAAGCAATAGGATCTAGTAAAGAAAGGCCAGGTATCTGGAATCTTGTTTGTGTAGCCCTAAATTGTTGTTCAGTGAAATAACGGTGATTGGCACTTGCGCTAGGTTCCAATTGCCAGTAAGCTCTTTCCAGTACATCACTGTTGAGTAATTCATCAATATTATTCAATTCATCTGCATAAGGTAATTTCAAGGCCAGAATAGCTTCTTTAAATAATTCCTCAGTAGGGTATGGGAAGATTTGTATTTCTTCTAAGTAAGTAGTGTCTGATTCTAGTTCAACAACTACTGAAACACTATTTCCTCTATCAGATGGAACAATGAAAGATCTTTTTTCATAACCTATTGCGCTTACCACTACACTATCGCCTTTTAACAAAGGTAAAGAGAAATAACCATAGGCATTAGTGGTAGTTCCTCTCCCGGCAGCAGGTACATAGATGTGAACGCCAGGAACACCATTGATTGAATCATTTCCTATCACTACACCAGAAAACTGTACTACATCCTGATAGGGATCTTCTTTAGTGTCTTGTGCTAGGGATTTTTGAGATAAAGCACCTACCAGCAATACCGTTAAAAGAATAGTGTAATATTTATAAACGCTCTTAATCAAAATTTCTTTTTCTTTATAAATGTAAAAAGTAGGGTAAAGGTTTACCAATACATACGAAAATACAGAAAAAAATAGTTTAATGTGATTCTATTCACTAAAATGAGATACATATGAGGCTGAAAAACTTCAGTTTGACGTACGGCACACAAATCTTTAAGTCTTTTTCTGAAGAGTCGCGTGTGAGAATTATCTTTTTACTCTATCATAAAAACGAATTATGCATTTCTGACCTAGAGGCAGTATTGGATTTTACACAAACAAAGACCTCGCGCCATATTGCTTATCTAAAAAATGCAGGTCTGGTGAATTCTAAAAAGTTGGATCAGTGGGTGCTTTACAGCCTCAAGGAAGAGGTGATTGATATGATAGGACAAATATTTGAATTTCTGAACAAAGATGTTCTTTTACAGAAAGATTTAGATACTTTTAAGATTCTATATTCAAACCGTGAATTATCCTTGAATAGGATAGAACAAAAAAGCTGGAGACAGTAAAAAAGTGAGCTATAAACATGTAATTTTTGATTTAGACCATACTTTGTGGGATTATAATACCAATGCAAAGGAAACCTTGTTTGATTTGTATAAGAGTTATCGATTAGGATATCATAACCTTTTTTCACCTCAAGAGTTCTATGATACTTTCATGGAAATTAATGAATCGCTTTGGGTCGCTTACAACAATGACAAACTTGCTAAGGGATATATCAGGGATAATCGCTTTAAGTTAATCTTTGAAAAACTAAAATTACCTCTTCTTAATTATCCATCAGGAATAGACAATGACTATTTATTTGCTTGTCCTAAGAAGACTAATAAGATTGAATTTGCTGTGGAGATCTTGAATTACCTAAAAACGAAGTATGGGCTACATATTTTAACTAATGGGTTTAATGATGTGCAAAGTGTTAAGTTAGATAGATCGGGGCTTTCCCCATATTTTCAAGAAGTAGTTACCTCAGAATCGGTAGGTGCTAAGAAGCCTTCCCCTGAAATTTTCGCCTATGCTTTAGAAAAGATAGGCGCCAGTAAAACAGAAGTCATTATGGTAGGGGATAATGCCAACACTGATGTAAAAGGAGCAAGGGATTTTGGAATAGATCAGGTGTATTTTAACCCTGAAGAAAACCAAGGAGTAGAGACTACATTTGATATAAAAAGTTTAAAGCAACTAAAAGATATACTTTAAGGAAAATTTCTATAAAAAAAGGTTTTGACATCGCCAAAACCTTTTATTAATTCGTGATTTTTTTAAATAACTATGGTAAGCCTAGTTTGCCTTAGTAATGTCTTCTTTTTTATTCAATTTCTCTAATTCACCAGTTAATCTTCCCTTAAATCTTCCAGGAGCCAAGGTCATAGATTTCTTAAGTGACTTAATCGCATTTTTAAAATCGCCATTTGCAGAATAAGCTCTTGCTAAAGTATAATTAGTTGGCCATGCCCCATTTCCTTGTTTTACACTTTGCTTAGCTACTTTGAGGGCAGTACTCTTTTTATTACCAGTAATTAGTTGAGAAACTAAACCATAAAGTTCATTGCTAGAACCTAATTCAGCCATTTGGCTAACTAAAGCATCTGCTTCAGTAGTCTTTTTCTGCTGGTTTAGTATCTGATATTTAAGGTTCAAATTGCTATAATTTGGCTTACTGAAAAATTTACCTTCAATTGAAGTATTTGTCCACTCTAAAGCCTTTTCAATATTACCAGCACGGAATGCGTACCCTGCGGCCTGATCCCAAGCACTTTGTTGAAAACCGGTAGGGTTTCTCAAATCATTCTCGATCCCTGCCATTACAATATCAGTTACTGCAACTTCTATTTTGAAAGGAATTTCTTTTTTCTCCCACTTTAAAGAAGCTACCGTACTATTTGCTTCAAAAGAGTCAAATGAAAAAGTAAGTGCTTCTGTATGTGCAGTTTCTTTTGATTGTACTTTGAACCTTAAAACATCTTCTTTTTCGTCATAAAAGAAGCTTCCCCAAGAAGTCGTATTACTTGAAAAAATCACCGTTACTTCACCGTTTTCTTCTACAGCCATGTGAACGCCATATTTACCAGCTTTCACGGCATTACCTTCTACTTTTACATCGTGAGTAAATTCAATGGTAGTATTGTAATCAGCTCCTGCTCTCCAAGGCGCTGCCTTAGAAGTGCCAAAGCCTAAATCTTGAAATCCATAATGGACAATGTTTCCCCATATCTCACGATCTCTCACGGATGGACGGTTATATTCTATGGTTATTTCTGTGATACCTACAGTTTGGCTCACTTTAGCTTTTGGAGATACTGCAGGAAGTGTCAATTGAGCAAAAGCAGAATTGGCTCCTATTACTGCAAATCCCAGAAAAAACAAGGTAGTAAAAATTTTTTTCATCTTAATTTTATTGAATTATTAAATACGTTGACAAACCAATTAATTACAGCTAATTTGCCCTCACCTCCATCTAGAACGGTAATTGGATAATAACTTTTTAGAAATTGTTATGAACGGAGATAATTAAGGGAGCTTGGTTGAATTTCTTATTTGACAAGGACTTATATGGAGTGAATAGATGAAAAGATCATTACCACTTGCGACACTTAGGTAGTATTAATTTTTATGATTAGCTAGGAAAGGGAGCGTTAAGTTTGCTTTCCAATTGGTCTTGGATAAATTACAGGTAAGAAATTAAATCTTAATTAGATCATGAATATTTTCAAGAATTTATTTTTATTGGTTTTGTCAGTAGCTGTTATTTCCTGCGGCTCTACGAGTACAAAAAAAACTGAAACAGCTGTAGAAAAACCAAAAGAGGTTGCTGAGAACACTATCAAAATTGCTCCTGAAAGTGCCATTATGAAATGGACGGCATATAAGTTTACAGAGAAAGCGGGTGTTGGTGGAACTTTTGACGTTTTAAATATCACTGCTAAAACAGAAAATGGGACTCCAGAACAAGTTTTAACGGGAGGGACTATCTCTATTCCTACTAATTCTGTGAACTCAAATAATGCAATTAGAGATCCTAAAATCAAAGAATCGTTTTTTGGTACTTTCAACACACCTGAAATCAAAGGAAAGATTTTAAGTGCAGCTGATGGAAAAGGGGAAATTGAATTTATGATGAATGGGTTGAGTGTAAACGTTCCTTATACGTACACAGTGAGTGATGCTGCTTTAACTATTGAAACTGGTTTAGACGTAACTAGTTGGAATGGTAGTGCTGCTATTGCGGCTTTAAATAAGGTATGTGAAGCGTTACATAAAGGAGGAGACGGTGTTTCTAAGTTATGGCCTGATGTGGATGTTACGTTAACATTTCCTTTGATAGATTAATTGCTAAATTATTTCTAGGAAAAGCAATCTAGTATGTACACAACATAAACTAGGTTGCTTTTTTTAATCCTCCTTTGCATAGAGCTTTGATGTACGCGTAGTATGGTTTAATCCCTAAGGGATATTAATTCCCCGACTCTTGAGTCGATCATTAAATTATTGTCCATAGATACCCCGTACCCTTGGGTCGGGGTTGGTTCATTTGTATTGACTGGTGGGCTGAATACAACTGCAGAATGGATTAATTCAGGGTGTTTTTTGACAAGGTGAAAAGCAAGAATAGTTCCCTAGGAATGACCCACTAAATAAAGTTTCTTTTTTAATACATACCAAAAGCTTTGAGACATATTTTTTTTAACTTGTTTAAAAGTAACTAGGCCAAGTAGGTAAATTGCCATCATCAATATAGCGCTCCTTTGTATTCAGAGATTTGATATTCCTAATATACTTTAAATGAAAACTGACCTATAAATGAATGGCCAGTTTTCAGATAGATATAAAATATTATTTACAGACAAAAGTGTCTAACCTATCAAAAGCAGAACCCCAACCATTATAAATACCCATAGCTTCTTGTTGATTGCGGTATTCTTCAGATTTATGGACTACATTAAAGATGAAGTTAGTTTCCTCTCCATTTGCTTCAAATATTGCTTGTAATTCTACCCCTTCTGTCATAGGCCTAAAATCAGCAGTGGTGATTATTTTTTGTAATTCTACAATTTCTAAGTAAGTACCTTCAGAGATAAATTCACTTCCATTTGGCATTGGCATAGAGAACTTCCATTTACCTCCTACAGTAAAATTGTGTTCTTTAATGGTCATTTCCGTTCCGTTTGGTGCCCACCATTTTGCTATGTGATTAGGTTCTGTCCATGCTTCCCAAACTAATTTTATTGGTGCTTTGAAAGTCCTTTTGATAGATACGGTTCTTTTGTTTAAATCGTCATTTTCACTCATTGTCTTTGTTTTTGGTTTGCAATTCTGTTAAGTAATTTTCAAAAGAGTCAATTTTATCTTCCCAAAGTTTTTTGTACTGATCAAGCCATAAAAAAGCGGGGACTAAATTGTGAGGCTGTATTTGACAATACCTTTCTCTCCCTTGTTGGCTGATGATGATAAGATTACACTCCTCTAGAATCTTTAAATGTTTAGAAATAGCAGGGCGACTAATGTTAAACTCTTCTGCTACTTTGTTGATTGTCATGGTATCACTGGCCAGTAAACCAATGATATCCCTTCTTACAGGGTCTGCTATCGCTTGAAATACATCTCGTCTCATAATTGTGTAGCTGATCGGTTACAGATTCAAATTTATGAGTAATCGATCGATTACACAAATTTCTTCCTATTCTTTTTATGAAATGTTAGAATTAGTTTGAATAAAGGGCTTTTTTAAAAAACCTACATCTTAAATAAAAAGTACTTAATAGTTCATAAGCATAATGACCTACAAACTTGAGATTTTAACTATTTAGTCATTTTAAGAATATCATTGATCGAAAAAAATAGAATTACTTGAACCTTTCGCTGATTTATTTCCTTAAAAACAATAATTTTGTACAGTATTTTAAAATTGATAAAATGAAAAAAATAACTTTGTTTCTGCTAACAATTCTGTCTTTTAGCGTGACTTTTGGCCAAGGAAATAGCACTTTTGAGGACTACGAAAAACTGTTTTTAAAAGTAGATCATTCTAGAAAAATCAGTTCTTTAAAAACCAATTACCCAAATAAATATCAAGAAAACAGTGTGTTGAAGTATGACAAGGTTTATGATATATTATTGATTTACAGAGATGGAAGGCCCAGTGAAAAATGGAAATTTAGTTTTAAGGTGAGTGGTTATACATTGGGGGATTTATTGATGCCAGAGAAAGACTTGATTTTACTTAAAAACGGTGTGCCTGAAGCTTTTCCAAAATGGAAACTGGATTATTTTGTCTTAGATGATGTGATTTTTGAAAGTGGAAATAAAAATTCCAAAAAAGAAATAACAAGATATAGTTTTCTTGATACTTGGGGAATTTTAAAATACAGTGGGCCGGTAAGGGTAGTCAAATCTTATTCATGGTTAAAATCATCTAAGACGTGGGCTGTAGATGAAGATATCACTAAAGATGGAGAAACTTTATACATCAATCCATTAAAATGGAGTATTACGATGTCAGAACTAACTGCCGACTATACAGAATTATCACAAAAGATAGCGGAGAAAACTGAAGGATATAAAAGTAAAAATGAACAGGCTATTATATTAGCATATAATAAATGGTTTAAAGAGAATAAGGATCAAGAGTATAGAAATAGTGTTTATCCTAAGCAATTTCTCCAATCACCACAAATAGTAGAAGCTGTAGGAAATTCTCAAAGTTATAATCAATTGTTTTCTCAGATAGATCACGATGAAAATGCAGAGAAATTCTCAACCAATGTTGATTTTTCAAAAACAAATAACCTCTTTAGCCCTGACTCACTTTATGATATCTTATTGTATTACAAGGATGGTAGGCCAAGAGAAAAAGCCAAATTTTCATTTTCTGATCGGAATTACATGAAAAAATATTATCAATCTCAGTTTACTGGATTCTTATTGTTTACAAATGAAGTATCTGACATACCCATAGTAAGAGATGGAGAAAGTACACTCCTAGAAAAGTCTGATTTACTTTATTATGTGATAGATAAGCGATTTATTTTTGTGCACTCCTCTGTTTTTGAAAATGAGTTTGAAAGTGAGAGATGGGGACTTTTAAGCATGAATGGACCAGTAAGTGAAGTGAAATGGTTTGTTGGTACAGGCGAACGTGTTTATGGAGATAAATTATTTTACTTTAACGGAAAACAACAGAAAGTAAATTGGGTGGCTGGCTTAGGAAGGTGGAAAAAGAATTACATTGAATTATTCAAGGATCATGAAGTGCTAGTAGGGAAAATAGTGAATAAAGAGAAAGGTTATAAAGGATTTAGTGTTTCAAGAAATATTGCGATTGAATACAATGAATGGGTTAAGGAAAATGACCCAGAGAGGTATGAGAAATTTACGAAACCTGAGTAAAAATAAATACCACGCTTACTCAGGTATTAAGGATTAGGCCACTCTATTCTTGTCCCTTCATAAAGAGCTTATTTAATCAAAGATATTTTCGGAGCTGCATATAGTATGTACAGCTCCGACAATTTTATCCTTTCTTTTTTTGTTAACTCCATTCTCAACAAAAAACACTTGACATTAACTGATTGAAGTTTAATCAAGCAGTGCAGTATGATGATTTTGTGGATACTTTATCAAAGGATCTATGTGGCTTAATTGTATTAAAGGAATCATTGACATTTCTTCTTAGCATAGGACACATATTCACAAACTATATACAGATTGTAAGTTCATTCACGTTCACTTTCCCCTTATACCTAGGGTCATGCTCAGCATGACTGGGCATCTCATCAAGCTAGATTTTCCGCAATGTTCTTTGATTGGCTGGGTTTAACTTATAGATAAATTGGATTATTATTTATGTTTTTTTTGATGAAGCTTCTAGCTGTTTAATTGCTTTTTTCAACATACTTTTAACAATTAGTTTATGAAAGGGCTTCACGGGAATAAAATACATTTTTCCAAAAGTGTTGTGAAACACAACGGTAGTAGAAACAGTTAGATCCTTTTTTTTTGCTAGTCATATTTTCAACCAATAAGGAGACCCTAAAATTTAGGTGTTTATCACCTTCTCTCAATATGACTTCATGATTAGTTCTGCTAAAAACCTTAAAGAAACCAATACGGTCATTGGGTTGGCATTGGAAATTGTCCAAAAACTGCTCTCTGTTTTTTGGTTGTTGACTGGTTTTAATGCCAAATAAACTCACAATTTTATTTCTTAAAGAAAAAAGTAATTCAATCCATTTAGACCCTGCCAAAAAGAAAGCTTTGGTTAATTCAGTAATTCCTATTTTGTTATCTGTATCAACAAATGAGCTCTTATAACTATCCATATAGTAATAGGACTGGTTAATGTTTAGTGTAGAAATTTTTGGCGTAAACACCTGATAGACTTTCATATCACACACTTTTTTGGAATCAGCAACGTACCATAACTATGATCGCTTTAATCTATTAGTATAAACTCATAATATCTAGATAGGTTCTTTGTAGTGAGGCAATTTTTTCATGACCCAGTGTTTCTTCTCAAGATATAGGCTTTATTAAAATACATAACTTATCAATTTTAAACTACTGGTATCCAAGAAAAAGGTTTTCATTTTTATACATTTTGGAGGGTTGGCACGGTACGCCGTCGCGGTGATCATTTAGCGGGGTGTGCGAGACGTGTGTCGGCCGCTGCCGGGTTTAGGGTGGGAGCTTTAAATTATTCGCCAGGCGACCCTG
>CALGOB010000250.1 GCA_937958005.1 uncultured Cyclobacteriaceae bacterium | reverse complement strand
ATGAGCAAGTATGAATACATTTGATCAACAGATTTTAATTAAACCCGAATGATGCATTAGACTTTTAAGAGAAAATCATAAATAGCTGTTAGATAGCTGCTTAAACTCTGATTTGCAACGCAGACATAGTCTCCATTGTGGAGAGTAGGAAATTAGGATTTAAGTGGCTAGATGACTGTTAGTTATGGTTTGCATCAAATTTCTATTGCATCATTCGGGTTAAACAACGGTCAACCTATTTCAAGGACATTCATTAACTTTATTCAATCGTTTTAATCCCTAAGGGATATTAATTCCCCTGGCCGGGCACCCCGACTCTTGAGTCGATCATTAAATTATTGCCCATAGATACCCCGCACCCTTGGGTCGGGGTTGGTTCATTAAACGAAGCACACTTTGCACATATATAAGGATAATACAAAGACAACAATTCTAAAAAGTGTTGTTAGTTTTTCTACAATAGATCTTGATCATATATAATGGGTGCACCCAAACCCGTACCTAGACTTAGTTTTATGCCTCTTAACGGCCACCTCTAGCCCACTCAAATTAACGTATAAATACGTAAGAAACCCACACATTAATAATGGATCGCATCGTCTGACATATCTCCAATTGATTTGATGAAGTTTCCATAGAAACTCTCAATTCTGCACTGAACAACCTTTTTCTAAGCCTATATTTCTTAAAACTGCGAAAACGCAGTTTTTAACCTGTCTTAAAAAGAGCTTATACCCTGCTTCAACACATAGACTTTCTCATTTTACTTAAATAAATTTGTACGTATATATACTTAATAAATTACGTATATATACTTGTTTCAATTATAGATCGCTGACTTAACACTTACTTATATGAAAGGAAGATTACTATTAGCACTCACTCTTTTGCTAATCAATGCCGAAAATTTAATGGCTCAATTTAAAATTACAGCAGAAGTAAGGCCTAGAACAGAATTTAGGAATGGTTTTAAAACACTAAAACAATCAGACCAAGTGGAGGCTGCTTTATTTACAGAGCAAAGAAGCCGCCTTTACCTAGATTACAAAACGGATAAATATAAATTTAAACTTGCGTTTCAAGACATTAGAATTTGGGGAGAGTCCAGTCAAATTTTTAAAGAAGAACTAGGAAGCACCTTTTTAAGTGAAGCCTGGGGACAATATTATTTAACGAAGAACTCATCTGTAAAAGTAGGTCGTCAGATCATTTCCTATGACAATCAAAGGTTTTTGGGAGGTCTCGAATGGGCACAACAAGGAAGAAGACACGATGCTTTGTTATACCTTTATGAAAACGCAGATAAAAAAACTAAATTTCATTTTGGAGCAGCTTTTAATCAAGATGACGACATTCCAGAACCAAGGCTATTGCAAGGTCAAGGAGCAAGGTTTTTCTCTGATAATGGCAACTACAAATCCATGCAATATGGTTGGTTTAATAAAGTATTTGATACTGGTAAAATTTCAGTATTAGCCTTAAATGCTGGTTATCAAAATGCTGATTCAACAGTTTCAAACAAGCAGACATTCGGCCTAATAGGCAGTAAGAAATTTGGGAAAATCACCCTAGGTGGAGATTTGTATTATCAAACGGGGGAATTCGCCAATAACTCTGTAGATGCAATGTTAGTGGGTATAAATGCAACCTTCAAAACATCGGCTACCCCACTTACTTTTGGTTACGAGCATATATCAGGAAAAGATGATGATGACACTTCTTCTGACATCACCAATTTCAGTCCTGATTTTGGCACAAATCATGCTTTCAATGGCTTTATGGATTATTTCTTTGTAGGGCCTGCAAATGGAAATGTAGGCGTATCTGATTTCTATTTAAAGACTAAATTTAAAATAGGTGAAAAAGGAGCACTAACTGCTCACGCACATCAATTTTTAACCGGATCAACTCAACTGGACGAATCAGGTAATGAGCTATCTAAATCTATGGGGACAGAAATAGACCTTGTTTACTCACTTAAGGTAAGTCCCGAAATCAGTTTTGTATTAGGTTATTCACAAATGTTTGCAACGGATACCATGGAAGCTCTACGGGGCGGTGATGCATCCTTACTCACTAACTGGGCATGGACCATGATCACCTTCAAACCTATCTTATTTAAATCAGAAAAGTAGTTGAGGTCTCAATTAATGATCCGAGCCAAGGGCATGGGGCATCAATGAGTAATGACTTAATGATAGGCCCAGCGCCTCCGCAGAGAAAGCTATAGCGCTTGCGAAAGAGTCCGGCGTGGCCTACTAGAAAATTAACATCCCTTAGGGGTTAAAATAACAAAAAATAATTATGAAAACAGTATCCTTTAAATCTCTCCTGCTGGTAGCTATCACTACTTTTATCTATGCCTGTAGTGGAGGAACAGCACAAGAAACTAGTTCAGAGAGTACACAAAAAGAAGTACCTAGCAATACAATTCAATTAGCAATTGAAAAACCTCAACTAACCTTTGGTTTCATCAAACTAACAGATATGGCCCCTTTGGCCATAGCCAAGGAACTTGGTTACTTTGAAGAGGAAGGGCTTTTCGTTTCAATTGAAGCTCAAGCTAATTGGAAAAATGTACTAGACCGAGTCATAGACGGTCAATTGGACGGTTCTCATATGTTAGCAGGCCAACCAATAGCAGCTCAAGCAGGTTTTGGTAGACAAGGAAATCTCCAAACTCCTTTTTCCATGGACTTAAATGGAAATGGAATCACTGTCTCCAATGAAGTTTGGTCTAAAATGAAACCTAATGTACCATTAACTGAGGATGGGCTTCCGAAACACCCTATCACGGCTGACGCATTAGTTCCAGTGATAGATGAATATAAAAATAGCAACAAACCCTTCAAAATGGGAATGGTATTTCCAGTATCAACGCATAATTATGAAATCAGATATTGGTTAGCTGCTGCTGGAATTAATCCTGGTTTTTATACAGCTGATAATACACAAGGGCAGATAGATGCTGATGTCTTATTATCCGTAACTCCACCACCACAAATGCCAAACACATTAGAAGCAGGTACTATTTATGGTTATTGTGTAGGTGAACCATGGAATCAGCAAGCTGTTTTCAAAGGGATTGGTGTACCAGTAACCACCAACTATGATATTTGGAAAAATAACCCTGAGAAAGTATTTGTTATGACGAAGCAATTCATCAATGAAAACCCAAATACAGCTATCGCAGTAACCAAGGCACTTATAAGGGCAGGTAAGTGGTTAGATAACCCAGCTAACAGAGCAAAAGCTGTTGGCATCTTATCAAAACCTGACTATGTAGGGGCAGATTCCACTGTAATTGCCAATTCAATGACAGGAACTTTCGAGTTTGAAAAAGGAGACAAAAGATCAATGGAAGATTTTAATGTATTCTTTAAATACAATGCGACATACCCTTTCTACTCAGATGCTATTTGGTTTCTGACACAAATGAGAAGATGGGGGCAAATACCAGAAACCAAACAAAATTCATGGTATCATGAAACTGCTAAAAAAGTTTATCGACCAGATGTTTGGAGAAAGGCAGCAGATCTATTAGTCAAAGAAGGTTATTTGGATCAATCAGATATACCAGCTACTGATGGGTACAAACCAGCAACGTCAGACTTCATCGATGGCAATACCTATGATGGAAAAGACCCAATCGGATACATAAACAGTTTTAGTATTGGAAATAAAGATCAATAAGCAAACACTATTTAGCTATGGACACAGCCCTGAGAAACTTCATCTCTCAGGGCTGTTAATCAAGTAATCCATTCTATCAGAAAAATTACTATAGAAACCTTTGATTCAATAGCAATGGGCAATATAAGGCATTAACCTCAGGGCAAGCCCTGAACCCTAGTTTCCGATGCAAGCATCGGGGAAATGAACCAACCCCGACCCAAGGGCACGGGGTATCTATGGGTAATAATTTAATGATCGACTCAAGATTCCGGGCGGCCCGGCCAGGGGAATTAATATCCCTTAGGGATTAAACCATACTTCGAGTCTGCTAAAGCTCTATGCGAAGGAGGATTAGAACTAAAGATGCAGTATCCAAAATTATCCGAAAGGTAAAGTAAATAAGTAACAATAATTATTGTTTTTTCAACAAGAATATAACCTAAAAAACATCAAATGAAAGTATTAAAAAATGTAGGATTAATAATTGGATCCATCATTTCATTTCTAATAATCTGGAATATGGCATCAAATGCCCTATATAAAAGGGCTGTTAGCACCACCATTACAAAAATTGAAAAACTTCAATCTAAAGAAGCAGCAGAAGAAACACGTAAAAGAATCGAGTCAGGTGACCCTAGCAGTCAACCAAACTCACTCCCCTCCCCTTTGCTGGTTTGGAAAACAGCAGGACTGCTTCTAGACGATGCACATAAAGTCATGAAAAAGAAGCAAGACTTCTACAAAAAAATGGAAAAAACGAATGCTAAACTCAAACAAGCTGGCAAGGAATCAATTACCTATACTGGAAGGCCTTCTTTTTTGGATCAGACCATTACCAGTTTGAAAAATATTTTTTGGGGTGTTTTACTGGCTATTTCCATTGCAATACCTGTTGGGATACTAATGGGGCTAAGCAAAAGATTCAAAACATCAATTAACTGGTTTGTACAGATCTTCAAGCCCATATCGCCAGTTGTGTGGTTCTTGTTAGTTCAAATGATTGTCAATACAATAATGACCGACCCTGATAGTGACAATGCTTTTGTAATTACCTTCATCAGTGTGGGGCTCTGTGCCATGTGGGCTACTTTAGTAAATACCTCAGTAGGTGTCTCTTCTGTGGATGAAAGTTACCTAAACGTTTCAAAAGTTTTAAGACTTGGTATAGGAAAGAAAATATTCAAAGTAGTATTGCCTGCATCTATTCCATTAATTTTTACAGGATTAAGAATTACTGTTTCTGTCGCTTGGATGGTCTTAATTGCGGTAGAGTGGCTAAGTCAGAGTCCTGGCTTGGGTGGTTTTGTAAGAGAAGAATTTCAAAACGGATCCAGTAGCTCCAATGCAAAAATTATGGTTGCCATGTTTGTCATCGGAATTATTGGAGTCATTTTAGATAAACTCATGGCATCTGTTCAAGGGCTAGTCAGTTTCGAAAACAAATCTCAGTCACCTTCCCCATTATCTATCATGCGGAATATGTTTATCAGTAAAAAAGCCGCTTAAAAAAAGAGAATTATGCCTTATTTAGAACTTAAAAATGTGTCAAAATCATTTGGTGCCGACTCTGAAAAAATAGAAGTACTAAAAGATATTAATTTATCAGTTGAAAAAGGGGAATTTCTAGCAATTGTAGGCTTTTCAGGAAGTGGGAAATCCACCTTGATCAACTTAATTAATGGATTGATATTTCCCGACAGTGGTGAAATCCTTGTTGATGGTAAAAAAGTAACTGGTCCAGGGCCTGATAGAGGAATCATCTTCCAAAATTACTCATTGCTACCTTGGTTAACAGTCTACCAGAATATCCAGTTGGCAGTTGATGAAATTTTTCCACACTTATCCAAATCAGAAAAAGAAGAGCACATAAAGACATACATAGAAATGGTTAACCTTACTCCTGCATTAGAGAAGAAACCAGCTGAACTTTCTGGAGGTATGAAGCAAAGAGTTTCAGTAGCAAGAGCCCTTGCCATTAACCCAGAAATTTTACTAATGGATGAACCATTAAGTGCGCTAGATGCACTGACAAGGGGAACCTTACAAGATGAAATTGTTCAAATATGGGATAAGGATAGAAAAACCGCTTTGCTTATTACCAATGATGTAGATGAAGGGATTATCATGGCAGATAGAATCATCCCCTTAAAACCTGGGCCAAAAGCAACACTGGGTAAAGAATTTAAAATTGATTTTGAAAGACCTCGGATCATGACCTCAATCAATAAAAACCCTGAATTTAAAAAACTAAGGAATGAGATTATAGAATATTTGATTGAAATAGGTTCGGAAAGACGAGTAAATGATCAAGTAAATTATGAACTCCCAAATTTAAAACCCATCATGCCCAAAAGGTTTAATTGGAAAAGAAAAAAAGTAACAGAAAAGGTTTAATATCTCTAAAAAATTATCATGGCAATAGAAGAAAAAACATTAACCAATCTCTCTCCGGAAAGATCAATTAACACAAGGTTTACCAAACCAGATGTCAATAGAAGACTTGAAGATAAAAAAGAAATTCTTGTCATCGATCAATTAAAAAAGGTTTATCCTACTGCCAAAGGAGATTATGTGGTACTAGATAACCTTAAATTAAGTGTCAAACAAAGTGAATTCATTTCTATCATTGGTCATTCGGGCTGCGGAAAGTCAACCCTTTTAACCATGATAGCGGGCCTAAACTCAATTTCAGGGGGGCAAATCTCAGTAGACAATGAGGTGGTACATGGGGCTGGGCCGGATAGGGCCGTAGTCTTTCAATCTCCTAGCCTTTTGCCATGGCTATCAACGCTTGACAATGTAATGCTTGGTGTAAAACAAGTCTTTCCGCATGCCACTAAAAAACAAAAGTTAGAAATCTGTAAATATTACCTTGATAAAGTAGGGCTCGGCAATGATTTCAACAAAAAAGCAAATACCCTTTCACAAGGGATGCAACAACGTGTTGGAATTGCTAGGGCTTTTGCCCTGAAACCTAAAGTATTGTTATTAGACGAACCATTTGGTATGCTTGATTCGCTGACTAGAGGCGAATTACAAGATGTTTTGCTAGAAGTCTGGAATAAAGAACAAATTACTGCGGTCATGATCACACATGATGTTGATGAATCAATCTTTTTAGCAGATCGAGTAATAATGATGACCAGTGGTCCCTACGCAAAAATTGGTGATGAATTGGTAATTCCATTCGATCGCCCAAGAAAAAGAAAAGAGATCTTAGACCACCCAGCCTACTATGATTACAGAGGGTACTTAATGGATTTCCTCAATCATTAATTTATTTATACAATAATTAAGTATAATTACTTAGTTATTATCTTTTATTAGTAATAAATACGTAGTATAATTGTTTAATACTTAGAAAAATACTTAAGAACTAAGTAGTCAGAACAAAATTATTAGACAATGATACACGGCAAGGCGAAGAAAATTGATTTACTAAGTCTCAAATCACCCCACATGAGAACTTTCCATATCACCTGGTTAGCATTTTTCTTATGCTTTTTCGGTTGGTTCGGAATTTCTCCTATGTTGAAAGTAGTCCGGGAAGATCTTGGCATTACAACGGATCAGATTGTTACAGCCAATATGTTAGCAGTTGCCTCAACTGTTTTTATGAGGCTAATCATTGGCTGGTTATGTGACAAAATAGGGCCTAGATTAGCCTATGCTTGGCTACTCATCATTGGGTCCGTTCCAGTAATGCTGATTGGCCTATCTCAGAATTTTGAACAATTTCTTTTGTTTAGATTTTTGATTGGTGCCATTGGTGCTTCCTTTGTCATCACTCAATTTCATACTTCAGTTATGTTTGCCCCTAATGTAGTAGGTACTGCCAATGCCACCACAGCTGGGTGGGGAAACATGGGAGGAGGTGTAACCCAAGTAATTATGCCTTTTGTTTTCGCAGGTATGTTGGTCCTTTTCGGAAGTGAATCACTTGCTTGGAGATATGCCATGGTTGGTCCGGGAATTCTCTTACTAATTATGGGTTTTGTTTACTTAAAATTTACCCAGGATACACCAGAAGGGAATTATGATCAAGTAAAACAACCACAAAGCCCTAAACAAGACAAAGTAAACCTATTAGAAACTGTAAAAGATCACAGGGTATGGATTCTCTTTTTAATTTATGGTTCTTGTTTTGGAGTAGAGTTAATTGTTAATTCTAAAGCTGCCCTGTATTTCTATGATTATTTCAATATGGATATAAAAACAGCAGGAATGATCGCTGGTTTATTTGGCTTAATGAACCTATTTGCCAGATCTACTGGCGGTTGGTTAGGGGATAAATTTGGTGCAAAAGCGGGGCTTTCTGGCAGGGTAAAATGGATGTTTGTGGCATTAGTCATGGAAGGTATTGCCTTAGTCATCTTTTCTAGAATGGGTACCATACCTACCATTATTGCTTCTTTGTTAGTTTTTAGCCTATTTGTTCAAATGAGTGAAGGAGCTACTTTCAGTGTTGTTCCTTTTATAAATAATAAAGCATTAGGACTTGTTTCTGGAATAGTAGGTGCTGGTGGTAATGCTGGAGCTGTAGCAGGCATGTTTCTTTTCAAAAAACAATTAACTGGCCTTGAATGGACTGATTCTTTTTTTTACTTAGGACTCATAGTCATTTGTATTTCATTCCTATCTTTTTTCATCAGGTTCTCCAGCAAAACCGAGAGTGACCTGAAACAAGAAATGAAAACCTACCTTGTGGAGAAGGAGAAATCGGCAGAAAAGGAATTAGTTCCTGAACCCATATAAGTTACTTATTACAAAATCTCAAGAACCCGCCGGTTCTTTGTTAGGAGTTTGGGCAATAATTAAATAATTGGCTGAATACTCCCAAGAAAAGCTACGGTGCTCACTGAAGAATCAAAGAATAAATATCTCTTAAGGAATAAAGCCTGAAAGTTGAATAGTATCTAGGCTTTATGACATTTATCGTACACTAAATCTTTTGAATTAAATCCAATTGTTAAAAAGCGAAAAACATAATACTACTTGTTCCTATTGCGGTGTGGGATGCGGGATAGTTGTTTCAAAAACACGAAATAACCGATTGGTCGTAGAGGGAGATGAGAATCATCCAGTAAATAAAGGGATGCTTTGTTCCAAGGGGAAAAACTTACACTATACCGTGATGGATCAGTCTGACCGACTGACACACCCTCAAATGCGGTGGAGCAAATCACACCCCATTGAGAAAACAGATTGGGATACCGCGCTTAAAAGAACTGCTGCAGTTTTTAAATCGATCATTCAAAAATATGGCCCTGATTCAGTAGGGTTTTATGTTTCAGGGCAATGTTTAACAGAAGAATACTACCTAGTAAATAAGTTAGTTAAAGGTTTTCTTGGGACTAATAACATAGATACCAATTCACGTTTATGCATGAGTTCTGCTGTTGTCGGGTATAAACAGGTTTATGGGGAAGATTCTGTCCCTATTTCTTATGGAGATATAGAATTAGCTGATTGCTTTCTTATTGCTGGTGCTAACCCAGCTTGGTGTCATCCTATTCTATTCAGAAGGTTGGAACAGAGAAAGGAATCACACCCAGAAACTAAAGTGATTGTGGTAGACCCCCGTGTTACAGACACTTGTCACCTAGCCGATTTACATGTTCAGTTAAAACCAGGTACTGACACCGTGTTTTTTCAAGCAGTAGGAAGAGCTTTAATTGAACAAGGAGCATTTGACGTTGAGTTTATCAACCAACATACCGATGGGTTTGATTTATACAGAAAGGAAGTGTTGAGGAGAACTATCAAGGAAGCTTCTGCAATCTGTGAGATTCCCTTGAATGACATTTTACAGACTGCTCGTTATATAGGTGATGCCAATGGGTTCATTTCTATGTGGGCCATGGGGCTAAACCAAAGCACAGAAGGAGTCAACAAAAATTTAGCACTTTTTAACTTACACAACATTACTGGACATATTGGCAAACCTGGTTCTGGTCCCTTCTCGTTAACTGGACAGCCTAATGCAATGGGTGGTCGCGAAGTAGGTGGGATGGCCAACTTACTGGCTGTTCATAAAGACCTCAATAATCCTGAGCACCGCGCTGAAGTAGCTTCTTTTTGGGGCGTAGAAAAAATCAATGAACAACCGGGTTTAACTGCCACCCAAATGTTTGACGCATTGGAAAGTGGACAAATGAAAGCAATCTGGGTTATCTGTACCAATCCATCAGTGAGTATGCCAAATGCTCGAAAAATAGACGATGCTTTAAAAAAAGCTAGTTTTGTGGTGGTCCAGGATATTTCTAATAGAAGTGACACACTCCCTTATGCAGATGTTATTTTACCAGCTGCTTCATGGCTTGAGAAAGAAGGAACCATGACTAATTCGGAACGTAGAATCAGCTACTTACCAAAGGTGGTAGAAGCACCCGGAAGCGCACTACCTGATGCTGAAATTATTCTTCGGTTTGCCAAACAGATGGGTTTTAAAGGGTTCGATCACGTTTCAGTAGCTGAAGTCTATGATGAATATTGTCAAATGACGAAAGGCACAAGCATTGATATCTCAGGATTATCTTACACTCGCCTAAAAGAAAAAGGGACTATTCAGTGGCCAGTTCCTTCTGCTGATCACCCTGGAACCCCTAGGTTGTTTGAAGATCGCCAATTTTATACACCCAATCGTAAAGCGCAGATTAAAACCTGTGGAAAGTTTACCCCTGCTGAAGAAACCAGTCCTGATTTCCCCCTTATACTTACTACTGGCAGGATAAGAGACCAATGGCATACCATGACCAAAACAGGTAAGGTAAATAAACTCAATAGACACCTTCCTAACCCCTACTTAGAAATTCACCCACAAGATGCTTTTGAAAGAGGTATTAAAGAAAATGACCCAGTAGTTATTCGAAATAACCGCGGCCAAGTAAAAGTAAATGCAAAACTAACCGAGGGTATTAAACGTGGAGTAGTTTTCTTGCCCATGCACTGGGGAAAAATTCTTGGTAAAGACCATGGTAGGGCCAACAACATAACCAGTAACGCTATAGACCCCCAATCTAGTCAACCCGGTTTTAAGTATTCCGCAGTAGCAGTAGAAAAACACCGGAAAAAGAATGAAAAAGTTGTAGTGATTGGTGCAGGCGCAGCGGCTTTTAGATTTATTAATGCTTATCGTGAATTAAATATAGAAGACGAGTTACAGGTTTTTTCTAAGGAGGAATGGCCATTTTATGATCGGGTTCTATTACCTGATTATGTAACCGCCCATAAATCATGGGAAGACCTATTAAAGTTCAAATATGGAGAATTTGAGAAATTAAACACACACCTCTCTGTCTCTAATGAAATCACCAAAATTGATAGAGAAAATAAATTAGTAACTGACTCCAATGGAGCTTTACATTCCTATGACGTATTAGTGATGGCAACCGGTAGTCGGGCTTTTATTCCAAATGGTGTGCCTATGTATTTACCAGGAGTCTTTACTATGCGGGATCGTAAAAATGCAGATGATTTAAAAATACACCTAGCCAACTCTGCTGGTAAAATTGCAGACAAACACCTTGTAATTGTTGGAGGTGGTTTACTCGGGTTGGAATTGGCTGCTTCTATGTCAGAAGTAAATGTGAATGTCAGTATTATCCAGTTGGGATCCAGGTTAATGGAACGGCAACTTGACCCCATTGCAAGTTCTTTACTTAGGCAATATATGGAAGACGACCTAAATATCAAGATCATTACCAATGATGAAGTTAAAAATATTGACCTGTTGATAGATTCAGAAGGATTACAAGCCTCGCTAAAGAGTGGGTTAAACATCAGTTGCGATGCCTTAGTTTATGCAATAGGTACTCGGCCTAACTCAGAGCTTGGCAGGGAAGCAGGGCTAGAATCTGCCAGAGGGATTAAAGTAAATGATCATTTACAAACCAGTGATTCATCCATTTTTGCTTTAGGGGAAATTGCAGAACATAATCAAAAACTCAATGGCATCACCGCTGCTGCTGAACAACAAGCTACTATTTGCGCTAGGTATATAGCAGGAGATCAAACAAGTAGGTATCAAGGATCTACGCCAATGAACATTCTCAAATTCCCTGATCTAGACCTTTGCTCTATTGGCATTTCAGAGATTCCTATAGATGGAAAAGGTTTTGATGAAATTCTATTTCTTGATAGATCTGCGCTCTATTATAAAAAATGCATCATCAAAAATGATCGGCTGGTTGGTGCTGTATTACTAGGAGATAAAACTGAATTTGCAGAATTCAAAGAATTGATTGACAGCCAAACAGAATTATCAGAGAAGAGAATGCAACTCCTTAGATCTGGAAAAATAGCCGAACCAGCACTGGGTCCGTTAATTTGTTCTTGCAATAACATTGGCAGTGGCAATGTGAAAAACGCGATTGCAGGTGGCTGCAATTCGCTAAAAGAGATTTGTCAAAATACTGGAGCTGGCTTAGGGTGTGGTAGCTGTAAGCCAGAAATTCAACGAATTTTGGAAAGTTCAAAAGAGTCTATAAATTAGTCAAGATGCAAGTAAAAGATGTAGTTAGGGTGTTTGTAAAGGGAGGGGTTATTTCTCCTGGTGAATTCTTAAAAATCATTCACATAGCTGAGAACCTGGGTGCTGAATACCTTCACTTTGGTTCACGTCAAGACATCATGTTTTCAATTGATGAGCAGCAAATGGATTTACTTGAGCAAACCTTTAAAGCCATCAATACACAGTTTGAAATAAATAGCTTCGAATATCAAAATATTTGCAGCTCTTATGTTACCATGGATTTAATCCCAGGTAAAACTTGGCTTGCATCACACGTATATATTAACATCCTCGAAAGTTTTAATTACGAGCCTAAACTACGGATCAACATAGTAGATCCATCACAAGGACTTGTCCCTCTTTTTACAGGAAACATTAATTTCATTGCCTCAGCCTTAGATAATTATTGGTACATCTATTTGCGGTTAAATGGGCAACCTGAAACAAGGTGGCAAGTGCCTGTATTGGTTTATAGTGATGATATACCCAAAGTTGCAAAGGCAATTGAAGAATTCTCTATCGGAATTGACCAACCGGACTACCAAGTGATCAGTAGAAAATTGATAGATGAAGTCCAAATGAACTATCAACCAGTAACAGATGAGTTAATTTTCCCAGATACCATCTTCCCATACTATGAAGGAATCAACAGAACTTCTTATGGTAAATATTGGCTTGGCCTATACTGGAGAGAAAACAAGTACAATACTAATATTCTAAAAGCCATTTGCCAAAGGTGCTTGAACACGGAAGTAGGAAAAATATGTCTCACCCCGTGGAAATCTTTTATCATCAAAGGCATTTTTGACAAAGAACGGATAGGGTGGGAAAAGTTAATGGGAAAATTTGGGATGAACCTTAGGCATTCTGCTTTAGAAATGAACTGGCATTTACCTGCCATGGACAAAGAAGCTCTTGCTTTAAAAATATTCCTTGTAAGGACGCTAGATCAGCAGGACATTAGTACTTATGGCCTGACTTTTACTATTAAGTCAGACGACGACATCACCCTATTTACCAATATAGTGATAGAAAAGGATTCGAATCTATCAAATGAAGAACCCATTTACAACATCTTATATTCTAAAGATTTCAATCCAAATAGCGGGGTTTACAAAAATTATGCTACTGGTATTAACAAAGAAGTGATAGCACCTTTATTAATAGAATTAAGTCAATTGTACTTTGATCAACTGGCAGAAGAAACGGTGGAAACATCAACACATCAACACATCGATTTAATCAACCAGACTTTATATCAATGTAGTAATTGTTTGACTATTTATGATGAGAAATATGGAGATACCCAACAGGAAATCAACCCTGGAACTACTTTTAATCAATTGCCAACAAATTATGTCTGTCCAGTTTGTGGTAGTGAAAAATCAGGCTATAAAAAAATGGTCTGATGACCTATTCTAATTGTAAAAGTAAGGGTTACCCAGGCATAAATCAATAGAGCGTAATGGATTCCCCGCTCAGGTAAATATCTTCTCCCTTCGCAATTACAAATGGAGGCTTCTGGCTATCCCCTAGCGCTATTTTTGCCTTGGAAAGCAGGCTGTCAAGGGCAATGGCAATGGTCGGTTTGACCCCTGATATGGTGGGAAAGGTCTTTCCCGCAAAATGGACAGCGTCTATCTCTGTGGCCAGACTCGCCAATTGGGCACCTACTGTCCCCGAAAGTACAGTACGGACACTGTAGGCACTGTAGGCCTCATCCACCGGCTTCACCATAAAATCGATGATCAGGTCTGGACTGTTTGGCTTTCTGAACAACCTCCTCCTGCTATACTTATTCACCAAATAGCTCATCCAGTAACTGTCATCAAACAGACCATGGGCATAGGCATTCACAAAAGTGGAACGTTTGAAATCCCTACGGGAAGAGGTATCAAAATCAGGCTCGGAAATGGAAGCCAACAAATAAGAATCGGCCAGTCTGCCAAAACGGGTGCTCCAGTCATCTACACTACTGGCACTGTCTACAGGAATACTGTCCCCTGCATAGGTCAGCAACATCTCTAAAATACCTTGGTTACTGAGGATGATCGTCTTACCGTGGCCTTTTTCTTTCTTGGGTGTGGTATAGGGGTCTGCCAGAACTGTCCTGCCCATAAAAAGAAGGAGCAGTAAGAGAATGGGGCCAATGTTTTTAAAAAAGACAGCAATCTGTCTGGAGGCGTATTTCATTAGTTTAATATTTTTAGGTGCTGGGGTAGATAAGGGACAATGCCTGATCCAATAATTTGCAAATAATATAGAAGATAAATCTTTTTTTATCAAATGGGGTGACTGGGAAGTATGCTCCGCACGGTAGGAAGCTTGGTGCTTGGGTGCATGTACCCAAGCTGATCTGAATAAACTCTTATGAAAGTTATTTTACTGTTTGATAATCCTTTTTTGAAAGGATTTATTGTCACAGGTGCCTTTTAAAACATAAGTGCCACTTGGAAGATCAATTAGTTCAAATGACTTGATATTTTTTTTAGGATCTATTTTTATTGTTTTATTAATAGAGGGGTTAATAAGTGATTGTAAAAAGAATTCTTCTCCAAGTGCTCCTTCAGTCTCTATAGTAACCTGATTGTTTGAGGGAATTGGAAAAACATTGACAGAAGGGCTGTTTTCTACTCTCAATAGCCTTTTATATTCTTGGATAAAGCCTTCTTGAATTTCATGGACAAGACTTCTGGACATCCCTGGATGCCACAAATCATCAAATAGTACTAGATGTTTTGGGTAGTGGCTACTCATATATTCAAACACAACAGGATATTTGGCAACCAAATTTTCTTGGGCATTTCCTATCACACAAATAGAAAACAAGAAACATATTAGGAAGATCGTCTTTTTCATCGTGGCAATTAATTTATAAATCAGTGCTAATTTAATGAAATAATTTCATTTATTCAGTGTGTTAATTAATCCTATTGTACTGATTTCCTATACCAATGAACCAACCCCGACCCAAGGGTACGGGGTATCTATGGGCAATAATTTAATGATCGACTCAAAGTCGGGGAATTAATATCCCTTAGGGATTAAAAGTCATTTATCTTCTATAACTGTTCTTCTGTCAGTCATAATATATAAGATAAAAAAGAAAAAAAAGTGCTTACCCCTCCCCTTATTCACAAGAATCACTAAATTCGCTGCGTAAAATATTATACTTATGACTGCTAAGCCCGACATAGAAAAGTTAAAAAAGATATCTACTCAAGTCAGAAGAGACATAGTTCGTATGGTTCATAGCTGCCAATCAGGACATCCTGGTGGCTCTTTGGGATGTACAGAATACTTTGTAGCCTTGTATTTTTGTATCATGGATCATGATCCGTCATTTAAGATGAATGGTGACAATGAAGACATCTTCTTTTTATCAAATGGCCATATTTCGCCTGTTTGGTATAGCGTATTAGCAAGAAGTGGATATTTTGATGTAGCTGAATTAGCCACTTTTAGAAAATTAAATACGAGGTTACAGGGACACCCTGCTACTGAAGAGGAATTACCAGGGATCAGAATTGCTTCTGGATCGCTTGGCCAAGGGTTATCAGTAGCATTGGGAGCTGCTCAAGCTAAGAAGTTAAATGGTGATAATCACCTAGTTTATACCCTAATGGGAGATGGCGAACAGCAAGAAGGTCAAATATGGGAAGCGGCGATGTATGCTGCCCACAACAAGATTGACAATGTCATCGCTACTATAGATTATAATGGCCAACAGATAGACGGTCCTGTGGATGAAGTAAATTCTTTGTTGAACCTAAAAGCAAAATGGGAATCTTTCGGGTGGCAAGTATTAGAGTGCAATGGGAATGATATTGGTCAGCTCATTCATACACTAGAGGATGCAAAAGCTGCTAGCGGTAAAAAGAAACCAATTTTGATATTGATGGAAACTGCTATGGGTAGAGGGGTTGATTTCATGGAAGGGACTCATAAGTGGCATGGTGCTGCTCCTAACGACGAGCAATTAGCTTCAGCCTTATCACAGTTAAATGAAACGGTAGGTGACTATTAATTATTCAATGGGGATCTCTAAAAACTCCCTATTGCTTTTTGAACAGATCTTTTTCCCTAATACTGCGTTATCAAAACACTCATTTAGATCCACTAAACTACGTTTTTGATGCCTTATCCCAGAAAAAATCTCTTAGTCAAAATTTCAAATCCAGTATTTAGAGATCCCTTTAAGAAAGCTACACTAATTGTTTACACAGTTCTTAAAAAAAGGCAGATTCACCATAATGAATCTGCCTTTTTTTGTATTAAAGTGGTTTAACACCCCACTTACATTCAGATAACTAAAGATATTTTTGTTTATAAATTAGGATCACTTAAAATACAAAAGTGGTAGGAAATAACTTTCCTGCCTCTCTAGTACCTAGTTAAAACCTGACTAGTTAAAATGATTCTACTCTTTTGCAATAATGCCTCATTAAGCTTCTACCATTTCTCTTTCAATACTTATCTCATATATTTCGATCACTTTATTATTGATCAATTCAAAAATCTCTACTGAAATTTCCTCAGTATTACTAGGACTTTCAATCTGATCATAATCCAATCCCGCACTTGATAGCTCATCAAATAGTTCTAGGCCTATGCGTTGCCAAGCTACTGCATTTATTTCCACGTCACACCAATCTTTTAGAATCTTTAAGTTTATCATAATTTTTATCATTTGTTATCTATGTAAATATACGTTTTAGTATAAGGGTAGGTTGGAAAAATACGTTGAAGTAATGGAATGACTCGCCGAGTTCAATAGATTGTATTTTTAGTCCTTTTTATTTAAATGTCTTAATAGGAAGTTATTAATCTGGGACATCACTGTAAATCCAGAAGACGTGATGAAAAAATAAGATGAATGGGTAATGGAATCCCTGTCTACTTGTAATATTTAATTCCAATTTATAAGTACTTATTTTGTTATCTTACATTAAGATACCCCAACCTGGGCAGGGCTGTTAAGTTCTATTAAGTAGTATATTTGTAAAAAAAAAGTTGAGTTTACAAGAACATTTATCGGTATTATCAGATCCAAGACGGGGTCAAGGTTTGCGTACGAGCTTGGACCAAGTCCTTATTATGAGTATTCTCAGCTA